>MAXM01000370.1 GCA_001751015.1 Desulfobacterales bacterium C00003106 | reverse complement strand
GATTAAGTTCTCTATATGTTTCATCCTGTATATAATTGAGATCGCAAGCGAGAAGCAGCTGATATTCCACCTCGCTTGCAGATACGGAGTCATTTCGCGTGTTCCACGGCTCTCGTCTCGCGGATAACCGTCACCTTGATCTGTCCGGGATACGTCATGCTTTCTTCTATGTTCCTGGCTACGTCCCTGCTGAGCAACGTGGCCTCTTCATCTGATATCCGGTCGCTTTCCACGAGGATTCTAAGTTCTCTACCCGCCTGAATGGCATATGATTTCTTGATTCCCGGGTATGAGTTCGCGATCTTTTCCAGACCCTGCAGGCGCTTGACATAGGTCTCCAGCATCTCTCTTCGCGCCCCTGGTCGCGCGCCTGACAGCGCGTCAGATGCCTGTACCAATACAGCAAGGATCGACTCAGGCGGAACATCTTCATGGTGTGCTTCGATCGCATGGACTATTTCCGGAGGTTCTCCGCATTTTTTCGCCAGTCTCGCCCCGAGCACTGCATGGGACCCCTCTGCTTCATGATCTACCGCTTTGCCGATATCATGAAGCAGCCCGGCGCGACGCGCCATTTTCAGATTCATCCCAAGCTCGTCAGCCATGATTCCCGCCAGGAACCCGACCTCTATGGAATGCTGCAGCACATTCTGCGCATAACTGGTCCGAAATTTGAGCTTGCCGAGCTGATAGATCAGGTCCGAATGTATGCCATGAACTCCGAGGTCAAAGGCTGCTCGTTCACCAGCCTCCCGCATCGCGCCATCCAGTTCTTTCGTAATCTCTTTGACCACCGCTTCAATCCGGGCCGGGTGTATCCTGCCATCAACTATCAAACGTTCCAGGGATAGTCTTGCGACCTCACGCCGGACGGGATTAAATCCTGAAAGAACCACTGCCTCGGGAGTATCATCTATTATCAAGTCAATGCCTGTAGCCGCCTCAATCGCCCGGATATTACGCCCCTCCCTTCCTATGATGCGCCCTTTCATTTCATCACTCGGCAGGTTAACCACGGATACGGTCTTTTCGGCAACATAGTCTCCGGCATACCTTTGAATCGCCGTACAAATTATCTCTTTGGATTTCTTGTCACATTGTTCACGGGCCTCATTTTCTATGCGCTTGATCAGTTTTGCGCATTCAAAACGCGCCTCGCTTTCGACTCTCTCCATCAAACGCGCTTTTGCTTCCTCGGCAGAGCACCCGGAAATCTCTTCTAATTTCTTCTTCTGTTCCTCCATCAACAAATCGCATTTTTTCTCTTTTGCCTCTATCCCGGAGGTTCTTTGCGCCAATCTCCTCTCTTTTTTCGAGGTCTCATTCTCTCTCCGTTCCAGGGAATCGGCTTTTCGATCGAGCTGACCGGATCTTTCCAAAATCCGTTTTTCCTCTTTCTTCAGCTCATCTCTTTGTCCCTTGACTTCCTCTTCAAGCTCGCTCTTTAACTGGTACTGCTCATCTCTAACCTGGAGACGCGCCTCACGCGCAGTGGTTTCGCCAGCCTTCTTCGCCTCGGCAAGCATCCTTTCCGCCTCGGCTTCAGCAGCTCTTTTCTTTTCAAGATACAACCTGTTGTTGATCCATAACGCCGAAGCAAACGCGCCGGCAAAGACCACAACGCACAATATAACAACATAGATACCATTCATGGGCGTACGCCCCCTTTCACACACAAATCCGGAACATACCTTTTCACCCTAAGGAATACCGGCAGGAGTTCTCAACACTTCAAAAAAATCTGAATTCCGAGCGCCGCTGCATCCTTCGTACATGACGACATAATATAACTATGTCTCATTCACCAGGATTTGCCCGCATTGAATCTGTTTTGCCGTCAGAGTCAGGTTTGTGAGATCATCAATCATGAGATGATCATTCACGTGCCCGTTTTGGGGAATAGATCGGTGGATGGGTCGATGGAGAGCATACTATAGACCTTCACATAAATAATTGCACGGCGTTATCGGTCAAAATCCTCGACAACGTACCCCAATGTACGCCTTACTCGAATTTTTCCCTCTATCCTTGTGCAATTAATTATCTGAAGGTCTATACATAGGAAAGAAGGCACATACGGCAATAACTACTGGTGTAAATTGCCCCCACCTTGTGCCGTTTTGCCAGCTTTTTTTGAGAGCCTTTAGCTCATCAAGGCGGGAATCCTGTTGCTTCTTAAGGCTTTTCCACAACTGAGGAACATGCGCACCAAAGCAAGTGAGGCTTCCCATGCAATAAAGTGTTGGCTCAAAAAAACGTCTGACAATAACAAACACCGCAGGGGCAACATCCAGTCCTATTGACGATACCCTTACAGAAATCTCTCTTGTGCGATCTTCTCTTAATGTCATGCAGAGACCCTGCACGAACTGAAGGGTCCACGCTATGCTCACACTAAGCGCCTTCCGGCCTTGAGTCCTCATCTTCCCTTCCATGACATAGACCATCATCCCCGGACGACGAACACCTGGCATCAGGCATTGCCGAACGTTTTGCTATACTCTCAAGACGTTTGGTCTCAATTCTGCGCAACAGGAACTCTGAACGCGTTACAATACCGTCAATCAGGTTGGCATGTTTTTCTTGCAGTTCCAGGAAATCACCGGCAATATCCAATGCAGCCAGGACAGCCGTATCGAGTCTGCTGTGTCCTTCTGAATCCTTGTCCGCCTCCTCAACCTTCTCCTCCACACATTTGGCGATAGCCTTTGTCTGAGAGATGTTAAGGTCTGTCTTGAGACCGTAGACCTGTCCCAACAGCTTTATTTCAATAACCGAATTCAATGCCCCTTATCAACCCGATGTGGATGACACGCCTTCCAGTTTGAGCAACACATTGTCTATCTTGCTCCGAATAGCCGTCCTTTCTTCCAAAAGCCGCTTGTTCTCAGTATCCCTTTCGCCCAGTATTCTCTCTGTTTCCGCGAGTCTGGAAATGAGATCCGCCTTTTCTTCTTCCAGTGTCTGACAAGTGCTGATAAGCTCGGATACTTTGTCCTCAAGTCTGCTAAACTGTTCCCAAATTATGTCTTCACTCACAACTTCAGCTCCAAATATTACAATATTTTTATCAACCTCGGGCAACTGACATCATTCAATTCTCTATTTTCACTTCTTCTTTGAAAAAAAGCGCAAACCGTTCCTCTCTCTTATAAAGAATAGTTAATCTTACAATCCACGACCTGCAAAAGTCAAGCGGATTTTCGCGCCCGGCCCTTTCCAATCAGTCAATGTGTCATTCGACTGTCACACTCTTGGCCAGGTTTCTCGGCTGATCCACGTCGGTCCCGCGAAGAACCGCGATGTGGTAGGCAAGCAGTTGAAGGGGTAACGTAAGCATTACAGGCATCAACGCGGGCGATGTACCGGGAATTCTAAGAACGTCATGGACCTTCTCGGCTACTTCGGTGTCTCCTTCTTCGCAGACTCCAATTACACGCCCTCCCCGTGCAAGCACTTCCTCGATGTTCGCCAGGACCTTCTCATACGTTTTGCCCTTTGCCGCGAGTATCACCACAGGCATGCTCTCATCGATCAAGGCGATTGGTCCATGTTTCATCTCACCGGCAGGATATCCCTCGGCGTGTATATAAGAGATCTCTTTCAGTTTCAGAGCGCCTTCCAATGCAACCGGATATGATATTCCTCTCCCGAGGTACAGGAAATCCCGGGCGCTTGCATACTTTCTGGCGATTTTCTTCACGATCTTATCATCCTTGAGTTCCTGTTCCATTAAACGAGGAAGTCGCTTGAGGTCATCAATCATCTTTGAGGCCGTCTCTTCTGACATCCGGTTACGCAGCCTCGCGATATAAATGGTGAACATATACAGGGCCACTATCTGAGTCGTAAACGCCTTTGTTGACGCAACGCCTATTTCAGGTCCCGCGTGCGTATAAATAATCCCATCCGACATTCGCACCACACTGCTTTCCACAACATTACAGAGAGCGAGAAGCAACGCCCCTTTCGATGCTGCTTCTTTCATGGCAGCGAGGGTATCTGCTGTCTCGCCGGACTGCGAGATACCTATCACAAGGACATCTTCGTCTATAATCGGGTCGCGGTATCGGAACTCTGAACCGAGATCTACCTCAACAGGTATCCGGCAATATTCCTCAATCAGAAATTTTCCGATCAGGCCTGCGTGCCACGACGTCCCACAAGCCACAATTACTATCTTACTGATCTTGCGAAGTCTCTCTTGGGAGATATTCATATCTTCAAAAGAGACATTCGCTTCTGAGGGCATAAGGCGTCCGCGAAAGGTGTCGATGATGGCGCGTGGCTGCTCGAATATCTCCTTGAGCATGAAGTGCTTGTACCCTCCCTTTTCGGCCATGACACCGGACCAGCTTATTGTCTTGACCGGCCTTGTGATATGCTTTCCTTCCTGATCGGTGATCTTGAATCCCTTTCCTGAAAGAACTACTATGTCGCCATCTTCGAGAAAGGTTATCCGGTTCGTCTGGTTCAGGATGGCGGGTATATCCGATGCCACAAAAAATTCGTTATCGCCTTCTCCAATGACTAACGGACTCTCTTTTCTCGCGGCTATCAGGCAATCAGGTTCCTTTTCGTTCAGCACCAAAACAGCGTATGATCCTTTCAGCAAGCCAAGGGCGTCTCTTACCCCATCCTCGAACGTCTTGCCTGCCTCAAGCTCCTCGTCTATAAGATGCGCAATCACTTCACTGTCGGTTTCCGAAGAAAAAACCCGGCCTCTTGCCATGAGTTCCTTCTTCAACTCGGAGTAGTTCTCAACAATTCCGTTGTGGACCAGAACAACAGACCCCGCCACATGCGGATGCGCGTTTGCGTCCGACGGTCTCCCGTGTGTGGCCCACCGTGTATGGCCCAACCCGGTCGATCCGGACAAAGGCGTCTTTGCAAGACGTTTTTCGAGTTCAGCTATCTTTCCCATACATCTGCATACAACCAATCCGGATTCCCGGATTACCGCGATCCCGGCGGAATCGTATCCTCTATATTCCAGCCTCCTCAACCCGTCCAACAAAATCGGAACAGAATCCTCGCATCCGATATAGCCTACAATACCACACATGATACACCTCTGTTTCTTCGAGTAGGAGTGTTAGTTATTCATTCAGCTTTATCAGGTTCTTCTGTCGTGAGCGTCCCACGGCCAAATATCCATCCGGCACATCTTTCGTAATGGTCGAGCCGGCCCCTATAAGGGCCTTCCTGCCTATCTTCACAGGCGCAACCAGTTCTGTATTGCTACCAATAAATGACCCATCGCCGATAACGGTCTTGTGCTTCTTCTTTCCGTCATAATTACACGTTATAGTACCGGCGCCCACGTTTACATCCCTTCCTACATCCGTGTCTCCGATATAGGTCAGGTGGCTCACCTTTGACCCTTCTCCAATATGAGATTTCTTTATCTCCACAAAATTCCCGATCTTGGCGCGCGAAGCAATATGCGCTCCCGGACGCAGGTGAGCGAACGGTCCGATGCTGCACCCTTTTTCAAGATGGCTTTCTTCAATGACCGATGAGCACCGAACCCGAGCGCCGTCTTCGATCACGCTGTCTACAATAAGACAGTTCGGCTCTATTGTGCATCCGGCTCCTATCGTTGTGCCGCCAAAGAGATAATTGTTCGGATAAATCACTGTGTCCGCCCCGACCCGCACTGTCTGGTCCACAACAACTGAATCCGGCGCCTGAATAGTCACACCGTCCAACATAAGGTCGCGCGTCTTCTCTCTCCTTATTAATGCCTCAGCCCGGGCAAGATCGACCCTCGTATTCACCCCGAGTATCTCTTCCGGATCTCCGACCTCCATACTGACAGCGGGTCTCCCCATTTTGTGCGCCTTTTCAACAACGTCCGTCAAATAGAATTCTCCCTGCGCATTGTCCGCATCCAGGTCCCCAAGAAGTTCCCTGATCAGGTCTGTTCTTATACAATAAATCCCTGAGTTGATCAGATTAACCCCTCTTTCTTCGGACCCGGCATCCGCCTCCTCCACAATGCGCAGAACATTTTTTCCCTCGGTTATTACCCTCCCGTGCCCGAAAGGATCAGGTCTCCTTGCGCTTAGAATGGTCACAGACCCTGTCTCGCGCCGGTGCTTTTCAACCAGTCCCAGAATGGTGTCAGGGCTTAAAAG
>MAXM01000369.1 GCA_001751015.1 Desulfobacterales bacterium C00003106 | reverse complement strand
GTGCATGCATACATCCGGGTGAGCGACGGCAGAACAAAATACCTCTCCGATCTTTCGGCCGGAGATGATGTCATGATAGTTGACTTTGAGGGCAGGGCTTCAAGGGCTGTTGTTGGAAGATTGAAAATAGAAAAGAGGCCTCTGATGCTGGTGGAAGCAGAGGTTGACGGAGACGTTATATCGACTATCCTGCAGAATGCAGAGACCATCCGCCTCACAAAACCCGACGGGTCACCGATTTCAATAGTCAGCCTGAAAAAGGGAGATGAGGTGCTTGTGGCTGTCGAAAAGGCGGGAAGACACTTTGGCATGAAGATCGACGAGACAATAGTGGAAAAATAATCGTCCCTCAAAAAGAATCACAAAAACCGTATGGCATAGAAACAGGGACGATTGAGTGAGGGGCGCCCTGCTCGGCGCCTCTGAAATGCGGTTTGCTGAAAAATATGAGGGTTGAGGACGTGTTTTTTGTTGCCAGCTCGGAAATTCCATGATAAAATTTTTATTTTCTTTTGTTTGACCGGAGTAGAGCTGGATGAAAACTCAACGCCCAACATTACTCAATGAACAAAGCAATGAAATCCCATACGCCCAGACCAAGGAGATCATTTTCTTAGTCCGCAAATTGATACAGGGCGCTGAGTTTTACACAAAGGAGTTGAACAAAAAGTATGCGATCAGTTCAGCGCAGCTTAATTGTCTGCTCGCGCTTCATGATAACGGTCCTTTGCCTCCCTCTCGGATCGCAAAACACATGATGGTCAAATCGAGTACGGTTACCGGGGTTGTTGACCGCCTGGAAAAGAAAAAACTGGTAGCAAGAGTGCGGAATTCACCGGATCGCCGGGTGATTACCATCGAGCTGACTGAAGCCGGTAAACAACTCGCGGAAAATGCCCCTCCTCCTATCCAGCAGAGAGTCATCGACGGACTGAAAGAGCTTTCTTCCCATGAAATAGAACAGATTGTTCGTTCGCTGCACAGACTCACGGACTTACTTGACGTTCAAGGCCTGGATGTGGAATAAACCCCTTTTGATCCTTGGGTTTTTCCCCATCTTTGATATTCTGCTTCCTTCATAATTCGATATTCCTTATTCCTACAAGTAATTCGTGTACTGCTCACGGTTTTCCGTTCACTTGCAGATTCCAAAATTCCCTTGACAAAACGTATTTTATTCAGATATAATAATTTTAATTGAAACAATTTCTTCTAATATTTTTCCGCCTGAACAAAGACTATAGATTTTCAGATAATTAATTTCGAGTCATCGTGGATCAGTGTGAAAACTATGTAAATCCGTATGTGGGAGCCGCATTCTTACCGCGACAGTCGCGGCTGGGAAGCCGCTCCCACAGTAAGTTTGAAACATCCGAAAGCATAATCAAGGGCAAAATTTTCCACACTAATCCACGATGAGCCTTAATTTCATGGGGAATCCTTCTTTTTTGAAATTTACCCAATGTATTTAATGTATTGAGTAGGGTCTTACCCTAAAGAGATTGGTTCGTTGCTTTTCCCCTGCTATTCCGAGAAGATTCATAAATATTAAGGAGTTGTATGAAACCTGTAAACAAGAAACAGATGGATAAATCAAGGTCTGTTTTGGGCCGGGATACCGTGGAGATGCTTCTGCGGGTCCACGATGATGCTCTGTGGATACTGGAAAACCTTGGGGTCGGCTGCAAGCAGCCGCAGATACAGGAGGCTTTCAGGAAATTCGAGGCCGACGGTCTCGCTGTGGTTTATGACGACCGGATCTATGTGACTGCCGAACTCGTGCAAAGGTGTCTCGACACGGCCCCGGGGCTTGATGGTTTTTTTGTTCCCATGAACAGCTTTTTTATCGGAGGGACAGCGCCGTATGTCTTCAATGACAATGGCGGAGGTGGTGTAAACGGGAGCCGTATTCCAACGCCCGAAGATGCGGTCCGTATTGCCAAAACTGCAGAAAAAAACAGGGTGGTGGCCGGAATGGGAAGGGGCATAAAGCTCAAGGATGAGGCTGAACAGATGAGTATTATGGCAAAGTATTGCTCCAAGCCCATCTATTTCGCGATCACATCCGATCGCGCTCTGAATCGGGCCTGTGAGATATACCGGGAACGAAAAGATATCATGATTGTATTCTGTGTTACCCGCCCCCCTCTTGAGGTGAACGAAAATTTCTCGGACCACTTTGTCAAAGTGGCCAAGGCCGGGCTCCCTCTCTTTATTTCGGCCATGCCCATGGCCGGTATCAGCGCTCCCTATTGTTACAACGGAGTCTTGTCCATGACCCATGCCGAGGTGCTTTTCGGTATCTGTACGGCGCAGTTGCTCAATCCGGGCGTCACCTGTATCCATGCGGGCTATCCGACCATTGCCGACCCAAGGATTGAATACAATCCCAATTACGGCCTTGCGAGCTTCAGCTTCCTGAACATCCTTATGTCGCACCTGAACCTCATGCTCGACCTTCCCACGTTTCAGAGCGCCGGAACCACCCATGAAAAGTTCCCCACAGAGCGTGCCTATGCTGATGCCCGGATGGGACAGGCAATCTGCCTGAAATATGGATTTCACATGATCCGGCATCCCTTTGCTTTTCTTCGCTACCTTATCGATTTCTCCTTTGAAAAACTGGAAAAGAGTATCCGGCTTGCCGAAGAGGTCAGACCTGAAGACGCCCCTGAAATCTCGATACCGGTCTATGACGAAAGAGGAATGGAATCAATCAAACGAAACCGGCTCAGTATGTACATGGAAGATCCCCTGACCACAGCTAACATAGGCAAGGTTTTCGTCAATTAACACTTATTGAGGAACAAGGGGGAGGTTATTTCGTCCCTGTTCCTTAAGTTAGGAGTTTGAAATGTGTGGTATAGCAGGATGTATCGGAACGAGAGACAAAGAGACCATTAACCGTATGCTGGACGCCCTTCCGCATCGCGGCCCGAATGACAGAGGTCTTCATGTTAACGGGGCCTCTGTTTTCGGGCACACCCGGCTGTCCATTGTGGATGTAGCCAATGGTCACCAGCCTATTCTGGCAAACGGAGGGAGCCAGGGGATTATCAGCAACGGAGAGATTTACAATTTCAGGGAGATCAGGCAGAAACTCTTTTCAAGGCGCTCTTTTACGACCGAATCAGACAGCGAAGTCATCCTTCGTCTTTATCAGGAGAAGGGTCCTGAGTGTGTCAGGGAATTAGACGGCATGTTCGCCTTTGCCATCTTTGATGGTGACGATTTCATGCTGGCAAGGGACCCTGTTGGCATCAAGCCTCTCTATTATGGCTATCACAAAGACAATCTCTATTTCACGTCGGAGCTGGGCGCCATGAGTCTGGCCGGGGTGGGCGAGGTTCATGAATTTCCCGCCGGGCACTATTATACGCCAGGGGAAGGATTTGTGCGGTACTACCGGATTCCGGAGATTGAGGATCATCTTCTCACTGATATAGACGAAACCTGCCGGTTAATTCGGGAGACATTTATCAAGGCTGTCAGGAAAAGATTACTGGCCGATCCCGAGGTTCCTGTGGGTTCTTTTTGCAGCGGGGGTCTTGACAGCAGTCTTGTTGCGGCCATTGCCGCTGACGATATTCGCCATCTTCACACATTTGTGGTCGGGATGGAGGATGAGATGGGAGACGTGAGCGATGACGTCAAGGCGGCCCGCATAGCCTCAGACCACATCGGCTCCACGCACCACGAGCTGCTCTTTACCGAATCAGAGTATTACGATGCCCTCTCCCTCGTCATCAGAAAACTGGAGAGCTACGATCCCTCTCTCGTGCGCTGCGCCGTGCCTTGCTACTTCACCTGCAAACTCGCTGCTGATTATGTGACGGTCGCTCTCACCGGAGAGGGAGCGGACGAGGTATTCACAGGATATCATTACATGAAGCATTTTCCATTTGACAAACTCAACATGGAAGCAAGACGATGCATCGGGAACCTCCACAACATCAATCTCCAGAGGGCGGATCGAATGGGCATGTTGTTCAGCCTTGAACTGAGGGTCCCGTTCCTCGATGTGGATATGATTGATCTCGGCATGAAGATACCGCCCAGGCTCAAGATCCGAAATCATAAGGGCGCAAGAATCGAAAAGTGGATATTGCGCAAGGCATTTGAAGACACGGATTATCTCCCGGACGAGATCCTGTGGCGTTACAAGGTCCAGTATACCCAGGGGGCCGGTTGTGAGAGCCTTGGAGAGAAGCTGGCCCACAAAGAGATGAGCGAAGAAGAATTTGAACAGATCAAGGAAGAGAATCCCAAGGCCACGATCAACAGCAGGGAGGCCGCCTATTACTTCAAGATTTTTCGCAAGTACCACCCCCAGGATTCAATCCTTGGATCAGTTGGAATCTGGACGGGTTTTGATTTTGCGGAGGAGCGGGAACGCGTAAAAGGAACTGTGGATGGGGACCTGAAGCATGACCATGAGAAACATAACAAGAAAATAAAGAAAGCGGCTTAATGAACAATATGGATTTTGTAGAAAAGAGCTTCCTTGCAAAGATACATGGAGACGCACTCCGGGTGTTGGAAGAGGTAGGGGTTAAATGCGACTCCGCGGAGGTCAGGAACATCTTCGAGGAGACAGGGCTGGCCGCCTTTGATGAAAGCACGGGACACATTCATGTGCTGGCGCCTCTCGTGGAACAGGCCCTGAATACAACGCCGAAACGTGATCAGTACTGGATTTGCGAAAATTCCTTTGGGGTGGGCGGAACCGCCCCTTTTGTCTATGATGATGAGACAGGGGAATTGGTGCAGCCGACCTTTGAACATGTGGCCCGGATTGCAGGTATCGTTGAAAAAGCGGATGTAATCGGTTTTATGGCAAGAGGTGTCCTGGTAAGGAATCAGGAAGTGAAGGTCATGGACACTATTATTGAAAACTGCAATAAACCGATCTATGCAGCCGCCGTGACCGAAGCAGGCATTGCCCGCGCCCGGGAAATTCACGAGACCAGGGGCAAATTCACCATACAGTTTTCTATTGTCAACAGCCCGCTGAATGTTATCGACGGCATGATTGATCCATTCCTTTCATGTGTGCGCAAAGGCATACCCATTTATGTCTCCACAATGCCGATGGCAGGCCTCTCCGGGCCTTACTCCATGTCCGGTCTTGTTACGCTGACCCATGCCGAAGGCCTGTTTGGAATTACGTTGGCCCAGTTGGTGAATCCGGGAATCATGGTCGTTCATGCAGGTCTCCCCTCTATTGCCAACATTGAGAAAAACTATGCCGTAGACCTTGGTCTGGGCTCCCACAACATAGCCAACCTGATTCAGGAAAAGATCAACAAAATGCTGGATATTCCTTCCATCCAGACCGCATGTGCCACGAGTCAGGAAAGTCCGAACAAAAAGGCGGAAGCAGATGCGATCAATGGTTATGCCCTGATGAAGAGATATGGATTTCATCAGATGCGGCACGCCTTCGGTTTTTTGAAGGAGCTGATCTCTTTTTCCATCGCCAAGCTTGAAAGGCATATCGAGCTTTGCAGGGAAACGATGCCTGAGCAGGCCCCGGACTATGAGATTGAGCCGTATGATCCGCAAGGCCTTGAGGTCATCATGCGCAACGGCAGCAAGGCCAACTATATGAGGGATGATCACACCCTGAAAAATACGGGGAAGTGTTTTTTGTATTAAACATGAAGTATCCCTAACCGTTCACGGTTAAGGGACTAAAAAAGATAAAAAGCACAAAGAGGTTGCCGTGATTATGGAATGAAGGATCAAATGCTTCAGTCGTTGCATAGTTCATTGGGAAAACTGTGAACCGTTACAAGCATCCTTAGAGGTCAGTAAGAAATGAAAGCTGCTATTTATCAGACGAGCCCGATTCTGTTGGATCTCAAGAGTAATCTTGAAGTGGTCATCAGCAAGATACATCAGGGGAAAGAAGCAGGCGCTGAGCTGATCGTCTTCCCGGAACTGGCCCTGACAGGGTATTTTATGGGCCAGAGATATCACGAAGTGGCCCTCAGGCTGGATTCTCCGGAGATCAGACAACTGTCATCGGCAACGAGGGGGACAGCGGCAGTGGTCGGCTTTGTTGAGGAGTCCCCGTCAATGAACTTCTACAACTCCGCGCTCGTGGCCGTGGATGGAAAAATAGCCTTTGCCTACCGTAAACTCAACCTTCCGAATTATGGTGTGTTTGAGGAAAGAAAGTACTTTGCGCCGGGAAAACAGGTTCGCGTCTTCAAACTCCATGACTTCAATATTGCCGTTTTTATCTGCAACGACTTGTGGCATCCTTCCCTGCCGTATCTCGGTGTAACTCAAAAAGCGGATATCTTTGTCACAATATTCAACTCATCACAGGGTTCCATGGGTGATGAATTCAGCAATATCGAAAGCTGGGCCATTATCAACAGCTTTTACTCACGCATCTTTGGAGTTTACAATATCTGCGCTAATCGTATAGGTGAGGAAGGTTTTGAAGAAAGACGTTCAATCTCACGCGCTTTACAAGGCGAGTCAGGAGAAAACAAAGAATCCAGCCTTACATGCCAGGCTAAGACGTATAAGTTCTGGGGAGGAAGCGAAATACTGAATCCCTTTGGACAGCGTATTGCCAAAGCCGATCTTCATAAACCTGCCGAGATCTTTGGAGAAATCTACAGGGATCTGCTCCGTCAAAAGAAAATATTGCTTCCCTACCTGAGGAATGATGATCCCTACTTCACCCATCGCGAACTTCAGCGCATTTTGTACGACGCAAAAAAACGGGAACGGCCAGAACCAGGCCAACCCTGAGTGCGAATTCTGATAGGGCTCGCTCAAAAATAACTTCACATTTTGACATCTCAGCTTCAGGCCGCCTTTGCCCGATCTCAAATCCCAAAAGTATCAAAATAGCTTGCTATTCCATCAACTTTTGTGATTTGAGATCGAACAAATTTGACTCAAATCTATGCGCTTACTTGGGCAAGTTGTTTCGTACCCGTTCCTAAAACATCGGATAAGTCTCCCAGTGATTTTTCAGGGTCATGCTTTTTAAGCAGCATTATCTGTTGAGACAGTTCCGGGTGGGCTTCTTTTAAAAATCCGGCTCCATGGTCTTTACATGTTTCTTTAATAGCATCTGCGTAAACAGATGTCAACTAATATGCTAATCAAGATGTGACACCGGACACTTTGTTTCAACCGGCCAATGAACCGGCCAATATTTATCAGAATAGCTAAAATGTTAATTGCTATAAGAGCAAATTAATGTTAATTAATAACACATTATGAATAAAAGCAAACCGGCCAATGAACCGGCCAAACAAAGCAAAAATTCCGCTTATTATCTAACGCCTCTTCTACCCGGGAATGGCAATATAGGCCCGTTGAAGGATATGGCGCAGGAAATCATAGCGGCCTCTGCCGGGCTGGAGGGCAAGGTGGCCAGGGAGACCGCCATTGTACTCGGTGATCAGCTCCGACTAATGAACAGCTATCACAGCAATCTTATTGAAGGCCATAAAACAACTATCCCGGACATCAGCATGGCCTTACAAAAAAAATTTTCTCGGGATCCGGAAAAAAAATATGCGCAGGAACTGTGTGCCGCCCATGTAGAAACCGAAAGGCGGTTCATGGAGCTTGTGAATGCGCAGCAAAGGCTCAATATCTGCAGACGACAGTTTTTGTCTGAAATTCATGCTGCGTTCTATGCCAACTTGCCGGAAGAACATCTGTACACCCACACCCCCAAAGGATTTTCGAAAGCGCTGGTCAATCCGGGCCAAATCCGGGATGTCAATGTCTCCGTGGATGGCCGGTCACTTCATGGGCCGT
>MAXM01000368.1 GCA_001751015.1 Desulfobacterales bacterium C00003106 | reverse complement strand
GTCAATGCCTATCCGGATGTTGAACATTAAACATTATAACTTATTGTTAATGTTGATATTTTATCGTAAATATTTATTTGAGGCTTACGGCTTCTAAAATTCATTAGTTTTAATGGCTCATCGCGGATTAGAGGGTTAGATACCCCAGCTCGTCAAGGAGTAAGATCTCATATCGGCAAAGGCAATTGAGGAGTTTAGGAGTTGACCGGTCAGCCAAAGAAGCGTAGGTTCTAAACATTGCAGAACCTCCCTCGATAACCGTCAACGAGGGCCTGACGTAAAATCCCGACAGCAAGGCCGCTTTTTCCGACCCCGGTTTTTCCTGTAAAAATGATGTTTACGCCTCTTTCCAGGAATCCAGGGCCGGCCAATGTCATGATCTGACTTTTATCAATAGCCGATTGCTGCTCGAATGGAAAAGAATTAAGAGTCCAGGTCCACGGAAAGTTTGTAATAGCAAAACATTCTGTAATCATTAAACTAATCGCTCAACTTAGTTATCAATAACATGACAATTATCACGCGATACATAAGCAAGGCTTTTCTCAAGTTGTTCGCCCTCACATTTCTGGCGTTTATCATGCTCTACCTGCTCGTGGATTTCTTTGAAAAGATCGACAACTTCATTGAAGTCGGGGCGACTGAATATGCCTTCAGCTATTTCATGTACAAACTACCCTTCGTAGGCGCTCAGATGGCGCCCATAGCGGTCTTGATGAGCACGATTATTGCGTTGGGCATATTTTCAAGAAACTGTGAAATCATCGCCATGAAGGCAAACGGGATCAGCCTGTGCCGGATCAGCGCCCCCTTTATCGCCATTGCTCTCATGATTACAGTAATGACCTTTGTCGCCAGCGAATTTATCGTTCCCTATGCCAATCGAGAAGCCAATACTATATGGAGAACCAAAGTAAAAAACAAACCAACCGAACTCGTCTACAAGTCCGAGCAACTCTGGTACAAGGGGAAAGACGTCATCTATAACATCCAAACCCTCAATGCAGAGACAAGGACTCTGCAAGGTATAGTCATTAATCAATTTGACCGCGATTTCAGGCTGGTCCGCCGCATCCAGGCCCGCAGCGCAACCTGGAACAAAGGCCAATGGCGCTTCCGTGACGGGATAATCAAAGAAGCGGATAGCAGCGGTTCTTATAAGATAACCCCTTTTTTGGAAAGGACCTTTGATCTTGTTGAAACCCCGGATGATTTCATAAAGGAAGCGAAATACTCGGATGAAATGGGATTTTGCGATCTGCGCCAATACGCGCAAAAGATCATCAGCGAAGGTTACGACGCGTCCCGGTATCTTGTTGATATGCACACGAAGCTCTCGTTTCCGTTTATATGCGTGATAATGAGCCTGATCGGAATCCCGCTTGCGCTTCGCAAGGAAAAGGGAGTCGGAACAGCCGCGGCAATCGGGATAAGCCTCGGAATCATCATCCTCTATCTCGTAACCTTTGTGGTAGCGCAAACGTTCGGTTATACCCGGGTCGTCCCGCCGATTGTGGCGGCCTGGTTTGCGAATATCCTTTTCGGAAGCATCGGGGTTTTTCTCCTTCTGAACACGAGACAATAGAATGGAAACCCTGCGAAACAAAATCGAAAACATCATGAAAAAAGGGAGCGAGGCACGCTTTTCTTCTGTGCCCGAGTTTGTCTGCTACCTCTTTTCCGTTGTCTATGGAATTGTTGTTCGTATTAGGGCTTGCCTTTATGAGAATGGAATTGCGAGATCAAAGAGACTCCCCTGCAAGGTGGTCTCAATCGGCAATGTGACCCTTGGAGGCACGGGTAAAACCCCCCTAACCCTCTATGTCGCAGAGTTGCTTAAACGGTCCGGATACAAAGTGGTCGTAATCAGCCGGGGGTATGGGGGGCGCGCTGAAAAATCCGGTGGCGTTCTCTCGGACGGAAATGCTATATTCATGGATGCGGAACAGGGCGGAGACGAGCCTTGCCTGATGGCAACCCGCCTTAGAGGTATCCCGGTCATTGTGGGAGCGAACAGGCATCTGGCAGGCGAAAAGGCTATGCGATCATTTGATCCCGATGTCCTGCTCCTCGATGACGCCTTTCAGCACATTCAACTGCAACGTGACCTTGATATTTGTCTGTGCGATGCAAGAAAGCCGTTCGGCAACAGGCATCTTGTCCCGAGAGGAAGACTGCGGGAACCTGTCTCCCACCTGAGACGCGCACACGCCATTGTTCTGACCAGGTATTCGACGTCGGAAAAGATGCCCGCGACTGACAGAGTTACTATTGAAAAATACGCGCCCGGCAGACCTGTCTTTAGATGCTCTCACATGCCTGCCGGGCTGAAAAATCCTGCAACCGGAAAGACCCACGGCGCGGGAGCCGTAACAGGCAGAAAGGTCGTTGCCTTTTCCGGAATTGCAGAAAACGATGATTTTGCCGCTATGCTTTGCGGGATCGGGGCAGACATAGCAGGATTCATGTCATTCGCAGACCACCACCCGTATTCTGAGACGGACGTCAAAGAAATCCTGCAGACTGCAAAGGACCTGAACGTCGACTATATCGTTACCACGGAAAAGGACTACGTAAGAATCGGGAAACGGATGGCTACGTCTTTTCCCACACTGGTTTTTCTGATATCCATCTCATTTGGAGAAGATGCGGACGCCTTTGAGAGTTTTATCAAAAACAGATTGAGTAATTCCTGAAACAGAGCTTCAGCCGCAAAAGGACACAGAGCTTTTCTTCATGTCTTACAGAAACATTCTGATGAGTATCTCGTAATGGTATCAGGTGTTGCACCATAGTAACCTAACGGGTTACAATAAGATAGATTCCGCGTTCCTTACAATTCCCCCATTAATATGATGGCTTCAGCTACTTCGCGCATGGTCTTTCGCGTGTCCATACTACGTTTCCGAATCCATTGATAGGCATCCTGGCCCGAAATATCCCGCTGCTTCATCAGGATTTCCTTGGCGCGTTCGATCAGTTTCCTTGATTCCAGTTCCTCCTGAATCACCCTGGTCTTGACCATCAACTCGGTATTTTCGATAGCGACTGCGGCTTCATTCGCCACAGCTATCAGGACGTTCCTTTCGGTTTCCGAGAAGCTATGCGGATATGATGTATAACAGTTGATGACCCCTATCACGCGATCCTTTATCGACATAGGTACGCTGAGCATTGAAACGAGTCCCTCATGTTCCGCCAGTTCCTTTTCTTTGTAATGCGGATCGTCAAGGACGTTTAAGACCATGCGTGGCTGATTCGTCTCCACAACCCGGCCCACAATTCCTTCGCCAGGTTTCAGACTTCGCTCCTTTAGGTACTCTTTGCTTAGGCTCTGGGTTGCACGCAGGCTTATAACCTTTTTCTTGTCGTCCAGAAGCCAGAGCGCGCATATCTTCGACTGCATGGCCTTTGCGGTAACGGTGACCACAAGCCGCAGAATATCGTCTATGTAACGATCCGACGTGATCGCCTTGCTGATTTCCGTAAGGGCCTCAATCTGTTTCTCGACAGAGATTGTCGGCAGGTCTTTCATAACAAATTCCCTATACCACGCATTACTCCTTCCGATGCGTTTCCAGCGCATTCAGCAACTTCACATCGACCTCAAACCCGAACTCTTTGGCCTTGTCAAAATGACTGGTCGCCATTTTGAAATCCTCCTTGTAATAATAGGCTACGGCGAGGTTGTTGTGGACAGGCCCGTATTCCGGCGCAAGTTCGAGGGCCTTCCTGCTGACGTCAATGCTTTTTTCGATATCTCCTTCCTGGAGGTATGCGCTGGCCAGGTTGATGTACGGTCGGACAAAGTCGGGAGCAATAGCAATTGCTCTTTCAAGTGAGTCAATGGCCGAATCAATATACCCCTTTTGAAGATACGTAAACCCCAGATTAGCATGCGCCACCGGGAAATCCGGCCGGAGCTGCGCCGCCTTTTGGTTGACCTCTATCGCATTATCCAGTTCATCTTTCTGGATATACAGGCCTCCCAGATTTACATACGCCTCAACCATGCCCGGATTCTTTTCTATCGCGTTTTTGAATTCCCTGACCGCCTCATCCGGCATACGCTTACTCGCATACGCCACCCCTAAATTATAATGGGGTCGAGCGGATGTCGGATTCTTTATGATCTCTTCGTCTAACTCCGCTATCCACTCATCCACTGTCTGCTGCTCTGTCTCCCTCATAACTCACCTCAAAAAAAGCTTTATTTTTAACACCCCCTCTTTGTCTTGTCAACGAGGAAGTTCTCTGTCTCAGACCGTTCCTTACCTCTTCTACATTGTAAAGATACGCTGAACAGTATTGCTTAAACCTAAAATGAGCGGTTCTATGTTCAGGGGTTCAGGGTTCGGGGTTCAAAGGTCATAGTCTACTCATATTCTTAACTTTATTTATGGCGATTGAGGCGTGATTCGGATTAGCTTCTTTCACCCATTGGGTGAAACGTAACTTTTGTACCTATTAACTTGTTTTCCTTTTGCTAACAAGCAGTTAGATCGTTTCAACCCGGAACCGTGAACGCTGAACCGCTCAACCCAGGGTAAACCATTCGTTGCAATTAGCTGACGCAATAATCGGCGCCACAGCCGTAGTATATGGGTTGCCAATTCTTACCCGCAATGATAAACACAGAATCGTAAAAGATATTCAAATTAGAAAATTCCGAATGGTCTCTCGGGTAAGGATACATATCACCTCTTTCGAACCGGCATATATCAAGACACACCGAACCGGGAGGCTCAAAAAAAAGATAGCTGTTGCCAATGCTATCCTTTCAGAGTGTCGCCTATGTCCCCGGAACTGCGGCGTAAACCGTATCAGTGGGGAGTTGGGCGTATGCCGGACTGGCAAACACGCTGTTGTGTCGAGCTATGACCCTCATTTCGGAGAAGAGGATCCACTCGTAGGCAGGCACGGATCAGGCGCCGTATTCTTCACGAACTGCAATCTCTTGTGCATATTTTGTCAGAACTACGACATCAGTCACATGGGAGAAGGACACAAGATCGTTTCTGAAGAGCTTGCAAGGATATTTCTTTCGCTTCAATCAATGAAATGCCCAAACATCAACCTTGTTACGCCGACACATCTCGTTCCGCAGATACTGTCCGCGCTTGAAATAGCAATTGACAAAGGACTTCACGTCCCTCTTGTCTATAATTCAAGCGGCTATGACTCGTGTGAGACATTGAAGATATTGGAGGGGATCATTGATATCTACATGCCCGACTTCAAATTCTGGAACCCTGACGTGGCAAAGGCATTATGTAACGCCCCTGATTACCCCAAAGTGGCCCGCGAAGCGCTGAAGCAGATGCATGGTCAGGTGGGAGACCTCTTGATAAACAAAGAGGGAATCGCTGAAAGAGGCCTTCTGGTCCGTCATCTTCTCCTTCCTGACGGACTTTCCGGGACCAGGGATGTCATGCGTTTTTTGGCTGACAATATCTCCGAAAAGAGTTATGTAAATATTATGGCTCAATACAGACCCTGCGGATTAGCATACAACGTCCCGCCGTTAAATCGAACGTTGACTGATGATGAATACCGTGATGCTGTTCGCGCTGCCCGGGAAGAAGGAATTACCAGACTCGATCAACGAAAAAGGGTTTTTCTGTTGCGGAAAGGATAGATGTGGACAGGATATTCGCCATAGGTGACATTCATGGCTGTTTTAACAAGCTCTGTGCATTGATGGAGAAACTCGATGTCGACAAAGATCAAGACTGCCTGATCTTTTTGGGAGACTACATTGACAGGGGCCCTCAGTCCCTGGAGGTTGTCGACTATTTGATTGGTCTGCCGCAAGATGGATACCGCACTGTATTTCTTAAGGGAAATCACGAAATAATGTTCGAGAACTACCTGAGCGGACACGATGACTTCAACTTCCTGACCAACGGCGGGCTTGAGACGACCAACAGGTACATGCAGAATACCGATTTCCAGCGTCTCGTTATTCCCCCTTCCCATACCTCTTTTTTCCAGGATCTTCGTCTCTATCATGAAACAGATTCATATATATTTGTACACGCCGGATTGGCCCCTGGAGTCCCTTTGGACAAACAGCAGGAAAAGGATCTGCTCTGGATAAGGGAACCCTTTATCCGCTCGGATTATTCCTTCGGAAAAAAGGTGATTTTCGGGCATACGCCCTTTAAACAACCGCTCATAACAGAAAACAAGATCGGAATAGATACAGGTGCGGTCTATGGCAATACGCTCACCTGCGTGGAACTTCCCGCAGAGAAGTTCTACAGCGTATGATATGAAGCGCCTGAAGTATGAATAAGCTATAGACCTTCACATAAATAATTGCACGGCGTTATCGGTCAAAATCCTCGACAACGTACCCCAATGTACGCCTTACTCGAATTTTTCCCTCTAGCCTTGTGCAATTAATTATCTGAGGGTCTATAAGAGCTCGCTCCACAACCAACAATCTGTAACCGTTCACGGTTGCCGGTTATACAGTTCACGGTTAAAAAGGACAAAAAGCACAAAGAGATTGCGTAATTATGAATGAGGGATCAAATGCTTCAGTCGTTGCATGGGGGTCGCTCATAGTTCATTGGGAAAACTGTGAACCGACAACCGTGAACGGTTACAACAATCTTTACCACGGACAAGCATACCATGGACAAGGTTCTGATCGTAGACGACGACAAGGTGTTGAACAACGCTGTGGCCGAATATCTGAGTCAAAACGCATTTCAGATATTTCAAGCGTATGATGCGTTGGAGGGGCTTAAACAATACACGAAGGAGAATCCGGACATTGTCCTTCTTGACCATTTCATGCCCAATATGACCGGCCTCGAAGGGCTGAAGGAGATCAGAAAGAAAAACCCGACTGCGTTGGTGATTATGATAACAGGGACCGGTTCCGAGAAGATTGCCGTGGAATCGATGAAGGCCGGCGCAGAAGATTATGTTACCAAACCGCTCCGGATGAGCACCCTTGTCAGCTTAGTCAGGATGCACATTGATCGACACAGGGAAAGGCTGGAAAACGTTTGTCGCAAGGAGGAATTAGAGACATACAACCAGTATCTTGCTCATAACATGGAGCGTGTAAACGAGGCCATTATCTCTACTGATGCCGAAGGTAACATAAAGTACATAAACAGGGCGGCTGAACAATTCTGGCTGTATAAAAGAAAGGATGTCATAGACGTTTCCATGTGGGACATCCTTGAAAAGGAGAAGGTCAATCTTTCTCCTCAAAAGATCAGGGACGCACTATTTTCTACCGGGAAGTTCAAGGAAGAGTTCAGGTTTCTCCGAAAAGACAAGAGGATGAGTTACGGCCTCTTTTCCGCTTCCTTTCTCAAGGATGATCCGATCAAGGCAATAGTGACCGTAGTCACCGACCTGACACGCACAAAGAAAATGGAAAGGCGCCTCGTCAAGAGCGAACGAATGGCATCGCTGGGGCATTTGGCGGACGGCGTTGCACATCAGGTTCGCAATGTTCTGATTACACTCGGAGGATACGCCAATCTACTGAAAAAGAGAATGGCCCCGGACGACAAAAACAGGGCCTACATAGCCCCTATACTGGAAAGCGTGGACCGATTGGATGACATGGTGCGGGATATCGAAAATTACGCCCGTTACACTCGCAAGCAGGAGGTCGCATTTCACAGCGTAGAGATACTCGCCACAGTAAATCGTGTTATTAAGAAGGCGTTTTCAACGGAAAAATGCAGGGATGTGGATGTATCATTGGACATCAGCCCCGAAGATATTGCAGTTGTCGGAGACAGCGCTTTCCTGAATGAACTCTTTCGTCAGATAATAATAAATGCCTGCGAGGCAATGACCGGAAAGGGAGATCTCGGAATCAAGGCCAGGGAACGAAACGACTCCGTCGAAATACGAGTATCAGATACGGGCAGAGGAATACCGGAAAACGATATCCCGCTCATCTACGACCCTTTTTATACTACAAAAAACCGGGGGGCTGGAATAGGTCTTACGATTGTCTCGCGAATCCTTGAAACACACAACGGAACTATTGATATACAAAGCTATCCCGGCGAAGGGACCACCCTTACCGTAGTCATTCCCAGAGCCACAAGCCACAAAGAACAAGAGGCAGGGTAAACCCGCCCCCGCGGAAACCTGCCAAGATCATCTCTCAAGTCAGTCTTCAACCAATTACGAACTTTTTTGTATTGCCAACTTCAATGACTTGTATTAAGATATTTTGAATCTCAAGGCGCATGACTTCAGAGGCTTTATTCTCACAAGAAAGGAATTGGAAAAATGAAAGAACTGGTTCAGGCGGCATTGGACAAGATTCGCCCTGCCCTTCAGACAGACGGCGGTGATGTGGAGCTTGTTGAATTGGATGGAAACGTCGTAAAAGTACGACTTCAAGGCGCATGCAAAGGCTGTCCGATGGCGCAACAGACATTGAAGAACGGCATCGAAAAATTTCTGATTAAGGAAGTCCCTAATGTTGAAAGAGTCGAAGCGGTCAGTTAGAAAACTTTAACCATTCAACGAATATCCAAAGACCAGCGCACTACCGACGCCCCCCATGTGAGACCCGCCCCAAAGGTGACGAGAAGCACAATATCACCCGGTCTTAACATCCCCTCCCGGTTGGCCTCGTCTAAAGCGATAGGGATAGAGGCGGAAGACGTATTCCCGTATTTGTGGATATTCGTATAGACTTTTTCCATGGGCAAAGATATCCTGTCGGCCAGGGCTTCTATAATGCGGATGTTTGCCTGATGAGGAACCACGAGTCTTACGTCGGACCCGGAAAGATTATTGTGTCTTAGCGCTTCCATGGCGACGTCAGCAAGATGCTTTACTGCTTTCTTAAACAGCTTGTTCCCCTCCATTGCGAGATAATACGGTTTTCCTTCAAACGCCTCCAGTATCTTCGGGGGGTCAGGAGTACCTTCTTCCGAATAGAGAAGCTTCCAGTATCTTCCGTCAGAGCCGAGATGAGAAGAGAGGATTCCTTCATCCTTATCAGACCGGCCAAGCACTACCGCGCCGGCGCCGTCTCCAAGAAGAACACAGGTGCTTCTGTCTTCCCAGTTGGCAACTGAAGAAAGCAGTTCAGCGCCGATTACCAGGGCCTTTTCAGAGCCTCCGGTTGCTATGGCATTTTCTGCAATCGAAAGGGCATACAGAAAACCCGAACACCCGGCAGAGACATCGAACGCATTGGCATTAACGGCATTGATCTTGTCCTGAACCATGCATGCGACTGATGGGAACTGCCGGTCCGGCGTGATTGTGCCAAGAATGATAAGGTCTGGTTCATCCGGCCCCATACCGGCCATCTCAAGGGCCTTCAAAGACGCGTCAGCCGCTAAATCAAAGGCCTTTTCCCCCTTCCCTTTTTGAGAAATACGCCGTTCCTTGATCCCGGTTCTTCTTGTAATCCATTCATCCGACGTGTCTACGATGTTTTCAAGGTCTGTATTGGTCAGTATTCTCTTGGGGGTTGTAGAACCCGTGCCGATGATACGCGCTTTGAACATATTGCAGTACTTCCTCACTTCGTATCATTTCAGCCTCATGAAATATAAAGAGGCTGAAACAAGTGGATATATTTTTACCTGAATTGCGCGATTAGCTGTTAATCATTAGCGTTTAACTTTGAACAAGCAAGGTATTTGTTAATTAGAAATTGCACCCAATGGGTGAAAGTTTGTAATAGCAAAATATTCTGTAATCATTAAACTAATAGCTAACAGCTAAAGGCTGATAGCTCAACTTAGGTTTGAAAAGACTAAGCTGGTTTTGTAAAAAGTCCTTTTTGTGAACGATATTGAACCACCTAACACATTCACCATCAGATCAGTTGTTTTTTGCTAACATAACTTGCGAACTCTGTCACTATCTTTTTGACAAAATCCTTGCCCCATTCGACTCCTTCTGTTACATGAATCGTAAAATATACGGAGTTGCCCCATGTCCATATCAAGAAATATCGAAGAAATCTTGTCGCGTTCTTCCTGGATACGCAGGATGTTTGAGGAAGGTTCCCGGCTCAAGGCCGAATACGGGGCTGAAAACGTATTTGATTTCAGTCTTGGAAATCCGAATCTGGAACCTCCCGGGGAATTCTCGCGGGTTCTCAAAGAAACCGCGGCCTCATCACAACCTGGAAATCATGCCTACATGCCAAATACAGGCTACCTTGAGACTCGCGGAGCAATAGCCGATTTCCTCACAGACGAACAGGGTCTCTTTATCACGTCGGAAGATATAGTAATGACATGCGGCGCCGCAGGGGCGCTGAACGTTGTCCTGAAAACCATACTGAACCCGCAGGAGGAGGTAATAACACCTGCCCCCTACTTTGTAGAATATGCCTTCTATGTGGCGAATCACGGGGGAATCCTGAAAACGGCCCCGACCCGTTCAGATTTTGATATCGATATCGCCGCAATTGAAAAACAGATTTCCGGAAACACCCGTGCGGTTCTTATTAATTCCCCGAATAATCCGACCGGCAGGATATATACCCTGAAAGTCCTGACAGACCTTGCCGACCTGCTGACAAAGCATTCCGAGAAACACCAGAAGACCATCTATCTGATCTCTGACGAACCTTACAGAAAAATCACATTTGACAACGCCAGGGTTCCGGGCATACTCGGCATCTACCCCAACAGCATCATCGTCACGTCATATTCCAAGGACCTGTCCGTTCCCGGCGAACGGATAGGATTTCTCGCTGCAAACCCGTATGCCGATCACAGGGATGACCTGTTACCCGGTTTTGCGCTGGCCAATCGGATACTCGGTTATGTGAATGCACCGGCCTTGATGCAGCGGGTCATCAGTAAACTGCAGGGTGTCAGCGTTGACCCGGGGATCTATCAAAAAAAACGGGACCTCCTGTGTGATGCCCTCTCTGACTATGGCTATTCGCTCAAAAGGCCCGAAGGGGCGTTCTATCTCTTTCCGAAGACCCCCATCCCCGATGATGTGGCATTTGTAAAATTCCTGCAGGAAGAACACATTCTAACCGTGCCGGGCAGCGGTTTTCAAGGCCCAGGGCATTTCAGAATCGCCTTTTGCGTGGATGACAAGACAATTATGGGCGCACTCCCCGGTTTTAAGCGGACCATGGAAAAATTCGTAACGCTTTAGGGTTCGCCCAAAAATAAATTTACATTTTCAGGTGTTGAGGCGCCCGCATGACAAGGCGCGAGAAGGGCGAATAGCAGGCTTAACCGACGGGCAACGCAACCATGCAGGATGGATCGACGCATGAAAGTTATTTTTGGGCGAGCCCTTAGTGCCGTCCACGGCCCTTAGGTTCTGTTCCCTTTATGAAAGCCGCATCTTCAGCAAACGGGCAGTCCTCTGACGCCAACTCTCCTGATTCCCTGTCAATCGGCGCCATTACAGTGTTTTGCGGAGCTGCAAAATCCTGGTACGGAACACCTGTCAAGACCTCCTCCATGAAATCAACCCAGATCGGAAGAGCGGCCCTTCCGCCTGTCTCAAGGTCTCCTAAACTATCATGGTTATCATACCCTATCCAGACCCCGCTTGTCAGGCTGGGAGAAAAACCTACAAAAAGGGCGTCTCTGTATGCATTCGTAGTGCCGGTCTTGCCTCCAAGCGGTCGTCTTATCCCTCGCGCCTTTCTCCCTGTTCCGTTCTGAACAACACCACGCAGCATGTCTGTAACGATATAGGCTGTTTCTTTGCTCATCACTGTCCGTCTTGCCGGTTTCATCTTCCACAACACGCGGCCGTTGCTGTCAAGGACCTCAATGACCGCGCATGGCTTGACCCGTACGCCTTGATTCGGAAATACGGAATACGCGGATGTCAATTCAAGAAGCGTTACCTCAGAGGTCCCAAGGGCAAGGGTGAGGTTGGACCGCAACGGAGAGGTTATCCCCATATTACGCGCGAACCGGATTACGGATTCCACGCCAAGCTTGTTTAACAGCTTCACTGCCGGAATATTCTCGGAAACAGCAAGCGCCCATCGGAGAGTCATCTCCCCTTTGTATTCGCCTGAGAAATTGGCAGGCGTCCAGTTCTCTTCGCGCCCGCCCCCTTTGAAGACAACAGGACCGTCCCAAATCGTGTCATTCTGGGCAAAACCTCGTTCTATGGCGTATGAATAGACTACGGGCTTAAAGGCTGAACCCGGCTGACGCAGGGCCTGAGTAGCGCGGTTAAATGGACTCTCCGCGAAATCCCTGCCGCCCACCATTGCTAATATACTCCCCTGATGCGCATTCAAACAGATCAATGCCCCCTCGGGATGTTTTTCCTCTTTTCCGTCCTCCGTATTTTGCCGCTTTTCGAGCGCCTCCAGGCCGGCCTTCAGCGCCTTTTCAGCCGCATACTGTTTGGCGGAATCAAGCGTGGTATATACTGTCAGCCCCTTTTCATACAGGGCTTTCCGGCCCAGGACATCTTCCAGAAACGCCCTCACGTATTCCACGAAATAGGGCGCCTTCCGCCTCCTTTTTTTTGCTTCAGCGAGCAGAAGAGGCGCGTCCCTGGCCTGTTGATACTCCGTGTCAGAGATCCGTCCCGTTTGTCTCATGCGCCTCAATACAACAGACCGCCGTTTCAGAGCCAGGTCTTTGTTAACAAGCGGGGAATACCGCGAAGGAGACTTCGGCAATCCGGCAATCAGAGCACATTCCGGCAGGGTAAGATCCTGCACCGGCTTCGCAAAATAGACATTGGCCGCAGCCTCGACACCGTATGCGCCGCTACCCAAATAGATCTGGTTAAGATAGAGCTCCAGTATCTCGTCCTTGGTATAACAGCGTTCGATCTGGACGGCCAATAACGCCTCTTTTGCCTTTCTTAAAATAGTTTTTCTGGAAGTCAGAAAAAGGGTCTTGGCAAGCTGCTGAGTTATGGTACTCGCCCCTTCAACAAATCGGCGGGCCATAATGTCCTTGATCAGGGCACGAATAATGCCTTTGATATCAACACCGGCGTGCTTGTAAAAGTGGGTGTCTTCCGTGGCGATAACAGCGTCCTTCAACTCCTTTGGAATGGCGTCCAAAGAGACGGGGACTCTTTTTTCCACAAAGAATTCAGCAAGCAGTGTCTTGTCCTGCGCATAGATTCGCGTCACTGCCGAGGGATTGAATTCCTCCAGGGACCGAACCTGGGGCATATCGCGCATCAAAGCAAGAAAAGCGCCGGCGCCGACGCCGACCAGAGCGCCAAACATCAAGACAAGAAAAAACGAAACAACCAGGCGATTTCTCTTGAACAGATCACCGAGAATACGTAAAGGACGCAGAGTGTTAAAGTGCATTTACAACTCCTAACCTCTTATCCCTTTGTCCTTCTTTCCCTCCATTTCCCGGCTATCCATTATATCCCTTATCTTATCAGAGAGTTGTCTCATGTTGAACGGTTTCTGGATGAAATCGTCCGCCCCCTCTTTCATAATTTCCATTGCTTTTCCATGGATACTGTAGCCACTGGAAAGGACAACAGCTACGTTGGGATTGATGCTTTTCAAGGCCCTGAAAGTCTCTTCTCCGTCCATGCCGGGCATAACCATATCAAGGATAATTATATCAATAAGATCCCTGTTCGCCCTGTAGACCTCAATCGCTTCGCTGCCTTCTGACGCGGAAAACATCCTGTACCCCAATCGCTCCAAAATCTCCACTCCCACACACAGGATAGCTTGATCATCATCAACCAAAAGAACCGTCTCATTTCCCTGCTTCATTTCTTTATCTCCAGGCGCTGCTTTTCGGGCAATAGCAAAGAGGGAGGGGAATTCCTTCCCAAAGGCGTATCGCGCGGCCAAAGTTTATTCGTGATCAATCCGCACGGAATACCAGTGTCAAGGTCGAGCACAGACCTCTATCCCAGGTTTTCCCGATCGCGATTTTACAAAAGACAACTTATTAATTTAATTGATAAAAATATTTTAGTGTAGTGACAGTTAGCCAATTTTGCCACTAAAAACTGCTTTAAAATATAGCTTTAAAAGTACAAAAACCCATTAAAATCTACAAAAAGTGTAGAAAATTCCATTTTTTCACCATTTTTGATGGTCGAATGAGACCCTTAAGAAGCTTGTCAGTCTCAATTGTTACCTCACTAAAAAAATAATATCAAGTAGTTAAGAATGTATCAATGTTGATCTGGAAGATTCCGGTCTATGTTTGATTTATACAGCAGCAGATATGATTTGTCAAAGGTGTGGTGTGGGTACAAATAAACAAACTGGTTGAAAAGAGATGTGAAAAATCGTATTGTATGAGAATAAGGAACGGGGACGGAATAACTTCCCCAAGTAGGCGCATAGATTTGGGTCAAATTTGTTCGATCTCAAATCACAAAAGTTGATGGAATAGCAAGCTATTTTGATGC
>MAXM01000367.1 GCA_001751015.1 Desulfobacterales bacterium C00003106 | reverse complement strand
ACGTACCCCAATGTACGCCTTACTCGAATTTTTCCCTATAGCCTTGTGCAATTAATTATCTGAAGGTCTATATTCCATCAACTTTTGTGATTTGAGATCGAACAAATTTGACCCAAATCTATGCGCCTACTTGAGGAAGTTATTCCGTCCCCGTTCCTTAGGACAAGCGGAATGGATGGTCAGATTTTAAAGCGTGTAACTGTTTGAACAGATTAGGGATCGTTAAGAAAGAATAGATTTCTTGCATGGTTTCTTTTGAAAGATTCAAAGATTGTTGTCATGGACACCTATGTTGCTCTCTATTTACCTGTTCTTTCTTTACAATCCCTTAGATGTGAGTTTTACACGCTTTAAAATCTGACCATCCATGGAGCGGTCTTGTTTTCAAAGTATTAGGGTCGTGGAAATAAATAATGGTCTCATCTCACTTAGGAACGGGGACGAAATATTGGGGCATTATTTGTTTTCACAGTCCCTTACAGATTGCCCCGCACATACTCGACAGCATTTTGCAGGATGCGGATTCCATCAGTGGGACCGGGATCTGTTGATTCTGTTGTCCGCTTTCTTTCTTCTTTCATGCGGGTCCAGTCAGGATGGTTGGTCCAGTGGTTAAAGGCCTCCGGGTGAGGCATCAGGCCGAAGATACGCCCTGTCGGATCGCAGATCCCGGCGATATCGGCAAGAGAACCGTTCGGGTTTTCAGGAAAGACTCCTTTGGCTGGTTCTCCGTCGGATGCCGCGTATTGCAGGACAATCTGATTGCCCTGGTCCAGGCTTTGAAGCGTTTCTGCGTCTGTGTAGAACTTGCCTTCGCCATGACGTATCGGAAGTTCGAGTTCGTCGAGACCTTTTGTGAATATGCAGGGGGAGGCGGAATTGGTCTTGAGCCGGACCCAGTCATCCCGAAAATTGCCGCAGTCATTGAATGTAAGGGCCACGGATCGTTTTGTGTAATTACCGTTGAGACCGGGAAGCAGGCCGAGGTTGACAAGGGTCTGGAATCCGTTGCAGATACCTATGATCAGCATGCCGTCTTTTATGAATTTTTGAAATTGACTGCCGAGGTTGTACCTGAGGCGAACTGCCTGCACAACACCCGCGCCGTGATCATCTCCCCAACTGAATCCGCCAACAAAGGCAAGGATATGAAATCCGTCAACACGGGCGTCCCCGTCAATAAGCGAGTTGATATGCACTCTTTCTGAACAGGCTCCGGCAAGATCAAAGGCGTAAGCGGTTTCAACATCGCAGTTGAGACCGTAACCTGTAAGGACCAATACGCGAACAGCTTTCATACAAGCCCTCCGAAAGGGAGTTTCCACGCCGATTTGAGGTCGGACAGAGGGATGCGGATCAATGGCGCCTGATCGAGCCCGTTTACTGCAAGTTCCGGCTTGTCCGTTACGGTTCCGATACATGCATGGGGCAGATCAGAGACAAGACTTTCAAAGGCTTCCCGGCGTCTTGGGTCGATTGTGACAATAAATCTCCCCGCGCTTTCGGAATAAAGGATCGTATCATTTCGGACAAGACCTTCTGCCGGGACCCCGGCAAGATCAATGCTCATTCCAAGGCCTCCTCCCATCGCCACCATGGCGAGGTGAACCCCGAGCCCGCCTCTGTAAACACCGTGAACTGAAGCGACAAGTTCATTTTCTATGGCTTTGTTCACGGCACGATAAGAATCAATGAATGTTTCCGGTGTGACGCCCGGGACATTCAGGCCGGTTTTCCCGAAATGTTCATAATATTCGGAAGCCCCCAATTCATCTTTCGTCATTCCAAGAACGTAGACCAGGTCTTGGGCAAACTTCGCTTCCATGGTCACGCACTTCGAGATATCAGGGACCAGACTGACGGCGCTGAACTGGAGTGTGCACAAAGCAGATACCTTGTGGGTTTCACCATACTTGCCCTTGAGGTAGCCATCCACGTACATGCTGTCTTTGCCGGAAAGGAGGGGGATCTGATAGGCGAGACAGACATCACGAAGCGCCCAGTTGGCCCGCACGAGTTGAGCGGCCTTGTACTTTCCGTCAGGATTCTTTATTGGGTCGTATTGTATATTCGGCCAGCAGAAGTTGTCCACGCCTCCAATATGCTCAGGATCTCCTCCCACGGAAATTACCCGGCGGACCGCTTCATCGACCGCGCAGGCGGCCATATTGTAAGTATCAATCTTCGAATAGGCGGGACAAAGCGCCTGGGCTGCTGCAAGACCTCGTGCAGAGTCCAGCGCCGGTCGTATTACCGCTGCGTCGCTGTTGACATCACGGTCTTTTCCCACAAGCGGTTTGATTACGCTCGTGCCCTGCACTTCGTGGTCGTATTGCCGCACAATCCATTCCTTGGAGCAGATGTTGGGCCGGGCGAGCAGATCGCAGAGAACTTGTGATGCGGCCTTTGGGTCCGAAAGAACCGGTTCCGCCAGACCCCGGGCCCCAGGGGGCTGCCATTCGGCATCAAAGACCCATTGGGGAAAGTCCGCTTCCATAAAATCCATGTCAACGTATGCGCAGGTCTTTTCATTGTAAACAATATGGAGTTTCCCGGAATCAGTGTAATGACCGATTACCGTGCTTTCCACGGCATGTTTTTTTGAAAGCTCAAAGAAGCGGGCCTGGTCTTTCGGATTTATTGCAATGGTCATCCGTTCCTGTGACTCGGATATCCATATCTCCCACTGATCAAGACCCTCATATTTCAAGGGGACCTTTTCCAGCTCTACTACGCAGCCATTGCTGAATCGCGCAGACTCTCCGATGGAAGAGGAGAGCCCCCCTCCCCCATTGTCTGTAATAAAAGCGATGAGACCTTCATCCCGCGCCTCGGATAGAAAATCGTGCATCTTTTTTTGTGTATACGGGTCCCCGATCTGAACGTGACCGGCAGGCGTATGAGCGGAAAAGCTCTCGGACGCGGCTGTTACCCCGTGGATGCCGTCTTTGCCCACGCGGCCTCCGCACATGATGATCAGATCGCCTGGAGATGTTGTCTTTTCTTCGCACGGGATGCCGTCGATTGTCGCGGGCATGAGACCCATGGCCGTCACAAAGACGAGGCATTTGCCGAGATACCCCTTGTCAAAGAAGACCTGCCCGTAAGGCGTCGGAATACCGCTTTTGTTGCCGCCGTCGCGCACCCCTTCAATGACGCCGTCCAATAGACGCCGTGGATGCAGGCGGGGTTTGAGGTCTCCGGCATAATCCCTCGGCCCCGCGCAATAGCCGTACATTCCGCAAATGAGCCTTGCCCCTTTACCCGTACCCATAGGATCGCGGTATACGCCGACGATGCCGGTAATGGCCCCGCCGTATGCCTCCATGTTGGAAGGGGAGTTATGGGTCTCGCCTGTAATCACGTAATAGTGATCTGCGTCAAACCGTCCGATGCCTGCATTGTCCCACAATACAGAGATCACCCACGGCTTTGCTTTTTTGATTTCCAGGGTGGGGCGTCTGATGCAGGTATCAAACAAATCATTGACATCTATCGACTCGCCTGTGGCAAGGTCGCGGTAGTGAAACATCCCTTGAAACGTATTGTGATTGCAGTGATCACTTCGCGCCTGCGAGATGTATTCGAGTTCAATGTCGGTCGGGGTCTCCAGCCCTACCTTGCGGCGTTCTTCCAGGACATCCGGACGCAGAAAATACCCTCTGATATGAGGAATGTCATTCGGGTTTAGCGCAAGGTTCCTTTCCTCGCTGATTTTCGCCAGGGCCTCATCGCTGGGGATCGGTATGAGGGCAGTGCCGGGTTGATGGTCGATTATTACCTTTGGCACGGTTATCCCGACCCCAACCTCCGGGTCCCACTGATCGCGCGAAAAGATGCGCCAGGTCTGGACGATGTCATTTGCAAGAAGCTCGCTTGCGATCCTGTCGGCATCCTCTTTGGAAATCCCTTTGCCTTTCAGGCAGTATCTTTTAGACGTATAGATCGCCTCACCGGCCTTGAACCTGACATTGAGGAAATCTTCCACCGCCTCCTGAGCAGTGCTCCCGGGATTGTCGCGAACGCCGGGACGATATCCCACCCACAACACCCAGTCAAAATCGATATCAAGCGGGTGAAATGCGGAGATCTGCGTCACAGGATTGCAAAATATCTCCTTTTGAATCGCCCTGAGTTGATCGGGATGAATATCTGCGTCAATCGTCAGGATATGCACGGTTCGCACAGACAAAAGATCTATGCCGAAATAGTCTTTTGCCTTCCGGCATACAGCCGCGCCTTCGGCATCAAAAAGATCCGGCGTTAAGGTAATTTCGAGTCGCGTTGTCATGTAATTATTAATAGCAGAGTTCTTGAGGCTTGTCAAAACAGAGCGGGGTTCGGGGGGCAGGGGTCAGGGTTCGGGGTTCGGGGGAAGGCTGTAAATGGCTGCCCCGAGCAGAGCTGTCTCTTTGTTTAATATGACCTTTACCGGTATCTGTGAAAGAAGATCTGAGAACCTCCCTTTGTCTGAAAAGGCCTTCATGAATCTCCCTTTCTCTATCCACTTGAGGATCTTTGGGGCGATTCCCCCGGCAAGATATATCCCTCCTGTGGTCATCCCTCTGAGGGCGAGGTTTCCTGCTTCGGCCCCATATATAGACACAAAGATGTCAAGCGCCTTCTTGCACAGCGTGTTTTTGCCTTTCATGGCCAGTTCCGCAATAACCGCAGGTTTTTCGTTATCAGGCGTCTGCTCTGCCTCCGCCGCCTCTGGTTCTTGTTCGTTTGCCCGGAGAAATTCGTATATCCGCACAAGTCCGGGACCTGAAAGGAGTCTTTCCACGCTCACATGTCCGCGTTCTTTGCGCACGTGGCGCCACAACTCCGCCTCCAATAAATTCGTCGGAGCAAAGCCGGCATGTCCACCTTCCGTAGAGATGGGGTGATATGAATCCCCGTCCCAAAATAATAACGCCTCACCCAGGCCGGTGCCGGCCGCAATTACGCCGATTGTTCCCTTTCGTCTGATTCCCTTGTTCAGGGTAACAAGTTCCGATGATTTCAACAACGGAACCGCCAATGCCGTGGCCGCCAGATCATTGATCAGCCAGACTTTGTCAAGACCAAGGATATTGCAAAGCCTCTTTTCTTCAATGACCCAGGGAAGATTTGTGGTATGGCATTTCCCAGCCAATACCGGGCCTGCAACCGCAAAACATGCGCAATCCGGACGAATGGCATGGTCAGACAGAAATCGAACCAGTATCGACTCAAAATCCGGGAAATTTCTGCTTGCGTAGCCCTCTGCTATCCTCAATCGCGGGCGTTTCACATCGAGGCCAAAGACCCCAAGCGTCACCTTGGTGCCGCCGATATCTCCTGCAAGGATCAAAGTCACGATATACTCTCTTTTGCCACAGAAGAACAGAGAAAACCGGAGAACTTGATGCGATCATCTCTGCAGCGATTTATATAACCTAAAGTGAGCGGTTCGGGGTTCAGGGTTCAAAGGTTATAGTCTGCTGATATTCTTAACTTTATTCATGGAGATTGAGGCGTGATTCAGATTAGCTTCTTTCACCCATTGGGTGAAACGTAACATTTGTACCTATCAACTTGTTTTCCTTTTGCTAACAACAAGTTAGATCGTCTCAACCCGGAACCGTGAACGCTGAACCGCTCAACATAGGGTATAAGCACAACGGAGGATATCATGGTCTGTCTGAGATGATAAGAGGGGCTACACATAGACTTCCATGCCTGTTG
>MAXM01000366.1:1088-2247 GCA_001751015.1 Desulfobacterales bacterium C00003106 | reverse complement strand
ACCGGAATAATCGTATAGTTGATACATTGATTCTGTTTTCTAATACCCAGGACTTGTTTACCTCAAAGTTGATTTTAGGATTGGCCATATTCTCTGAAGATGCCCAGTCAAGATTACCGACCCAGATGTTCAGATTTAAATAAACAACATCCTGAGGCAGGTTATTTTCTACCAATGTTGAAGTATTTTTCAATATTTCAACTTTTATCGCAATCTCACCAGAATTTTTTAAACCGGTAAAATTTATGTATCGAACTATATTATCTTCTTTATTAAATTTATAACTTACTTTGGATCCTTTGAATACCTTTTCCCGTATGGTTTCTGAAATTAAAATATTCTCAAAGGCTTCTCTGGAGGTCCCGCCTCCACTACCTCCACCCCCGCCACTACTACTGCTAGGTCTCATGGTAGGGGTTTCTCCGACCAGACAATAAAAGCTAAAATGGCTTATGTTTACTATGATATGGTTGAGATCTGTATCTCGTTTAAATTCTGGGACTTCCCATTTGTTGCTTGTGGTGTTGAAGACCTTAACAAATGCATAAGATTCAGATGTAATTCCCTTTGCTTTAAGCTGCTCATCCGTATAATTGAACTGAATCTGGGCGTCTGGGTTGAAATAATAACAATTTGGCTTAACCGAGAAATTTTCACCTAACAGCTTATCAGTGTCATCCAAATTTTCTACAAGGGTTGAATTTAATTGAGCCCAAGAATTCACAAATATCCAATTTGATGTTACGATGCAACCAGATACATCGGTGCCATTGTAAATTCTAAGTGTTACATTTCTGCTTGGTGCAACTTTCTCAAATGTTTGATTGACTTTGCCAGTTTCAGAGTCAATGTATAATAATTCTTTTTCCGTTCGGTTCACGGTTACTATCCTTGTTTCTGACATGCTCGTACTATTTGAATCAGAGGCATATATCCTAAAGCTGAATTCTCCGCTGAGCAATTCTGTCTTATTCTTGTAAAAACTTGTACCTGATCCTTCCATGAATTCGTTTACTCCATTCCAATTCAGGGTAGCATTAACCTGTCTGTTAAATATTGCAGTCACATTGACATAACCAGTAGTGTTAATACTTTTGTTGAGTGGTGAGATTATAGTGATAATTATCGGTCCGATGGGTGCAGTTGTTGAGGTATTGCT
>MAXM01000366.1:814-983 GCA_001751015.1 Desulfobacterales bacterium C00003106 | reverse complement strand
GTACTGATGGTATAGGTTGTCTCAGGAGTTAAACCAGTTGCCTGGTAGTAATTAATGCCTTTGGAAACATTTTTCTTGAATACCTGGTCAATATAAATCATTACCCTGTCAAAATCAAGATTATTAGGATCTGTCCATGTCCAATTGATATAGTCTTGGGCATAACTTA
>MAXM01000366.1:215-755 GCA_001751015.1 Desulfobacterales bacterium C00003106 | reverse complement strand
GTACTGATGGTATAGGTTGTCTCTGGAATTAGATTTGTTGCGTTATAGTATTGCACACCCTTGGAAACATTATCTACCCATACCATGTCAAGATAAACCATTACCTTAGCGAAATCAGCATCGTTAGGATCTGTCCATGTCCAATTGATATAATTTTGGGCATACGTTATATTCTGTAAATTGGCTATGTTTGCGGGCGGCAAGTCAGCCATCGGTGCAAAGATACTGAAGCTCGTAATATCTGCAAATACATAATTCTGTACCGTATTAACGCCATTAGTCCCACTCACTTGCGACCATACGTCATTGTACTTCCACATAAGTAGTGTGTTTTCATCCACGTCTTCAACATCGATGTCGCTATAGCTCACGTTCATAAAAAGCCAGGACTCTTGACTGTTTCCGGTGGCGTTAATATATTTATTTATGTTACGATAACCTGGTGGATCACTGGCTGGTGAGGATGAACCTTTAATAGTCACATCTTTACTGGTAAAAGAAATTGTAGGACCTATATTGAGATTTATCACATCATTATTT
>MAXM01000366.1:0-183 GCA_001751015.1 Desulfobacterales bacterium C00003106 | reverse complement strand
GTGGTTAGGTAGATTCCACTGAAATTATTCGAGTTTGCGATATTGCCTGTAAGATAATTATGATAGCTGGATTCTAGACAGATTCCACAATAATTATCTAATGCAATATTGTCCTCCAATATATTGGAGTTTGAACCATAAAGGGCGAAACCCCAATCACTATTTATTGAACTTACATTGGAG
>MAXM01000365.1 GCA_001751015.1 Desulfobacterales bacterium C00003106 | reverse complement strand
TCCCCGTATTGCCCGTCCTTTTTCATCTGCTTTGCCTGCTTTGCAAAGGCCATCCGCAGCTTCATTCCACCCGCCGCCGCCTTCGCCGCCTTGCTCCTGCGCATCAGGGTCTCATGATCAAGACCCTCTGCTTCTCCCATGAGTCCGAGGCCGCTGATACGGTCGGTGAACTCAGTGACTTTCTCTACAAAACGCGGGGATTCAGAGGCGGATACCCATTCCAGGGCAAGCCTCTCTTTGTTGATCCCGAGATCAGACAGGATCATGTTGACAAGCGCGATCTTGTTCATGGCTTCGTAATTACCGGACCGGTAATGACACTCTCCAAGGTGTCACCCGCCCACGAATATCCCGTCCGCCCCATTTACAAACCCGTCAAGGAGAAAGACAGGATCGATCCTTCCGGTGCACATCACCCTGATGACCCTGATATTCGGCGGGTATTGAAACCGGGCCACGCCTGCCGCGTCTGCTGCCGCATAACAGCACCAGTGACAGAGAAAGCCAAGTATTTTAGGTTCATTCGTCATAATCTTTCCTCACATCTGACCTCTATTCCCGCACTCGACGATTTAACGATCCTATACCTTCCCAAACGCCTCAATCTGCGCGGTAATCTGCTCATCCGTGAATCTGCCCATGGTGATCGCTTTGGTCGGGCAGTATGAAGCGCAGACCCCGCAACCCTTGCATGCGGCAACGATTACCCGGGCCTTTTTCCGCTTGCCCTGCTTTGTCATCTCAATCGCATTATACGGGCAGAAATATTCACAGACACCGCACCCGATGCATATCTCCGGGTCACAGGATGATACAATCGGCTCGGCCTTTACATAGCCTCTTGCCAGAAGGATTCCGGCCTTGGATGCCGCAGCCTGGGCCTGGGCGATTGATTCATCAACCGGTTTCGGGAACTGGGCCATGCCGCAAATAAAGATCCCGTCAACATAGGAATCAACCGGTTTCAACTGGACGTGCGACTCCAGGAAAAAACCATCTTCTGAACGGGGCACAGACAACGCGTTGTCCAACGTGTCATCTTTGTGCGGGACAATCGCCGTGCTCAAGGCAAGGAATTGAGCGTCTATGACAACATCCCTGTTGATGAGCCGGTCTTTCACGGTTATCTGCAATCCGCCGTCAACCTCGGCGACTTCGGGTTTTCTTTTGCTCTCATACCGGATGAATACAACCCCTTTGTCCCTGGCCTTTGTGTAGTAGTCTTCGTGAAATCCGTATGTCCTCATGTCCCGGTAGAGGATGTAAACGTTGGCTGCGGGATTGATCTCCTTGATCATGAGGGCGTTTTTCACCGCCATGCTGCAGCAGATACTGCTGCAATACGGATGCGTTGCGTCCCTTGATCCGACACACTGTATCATTGCCACGGTCTCTTTTTCGGCAGGGACAAACGCCCCTGACGCCAGTCTTGCTTCCAGCTCATGCTGCAGCAATACATGCCCGCTTTTTCCGTACAGGTACTCATCAGGTTTAAAGGGGCGCGCGCCGGTGGCAAGAATAATAACCCCGTGGCTCAGATCCTCTTTTTTCTTTTCCTCTCCGCCGCCGACCTTTATCCGTGTCTCAAAATTACCCACAAACCCGTTCACGCTCTCTACTTCAGCTTCAGTGAATATCCGGATGTTCTTGTGGCCCTTGACCTGATCAATGACCTTGCTGAGACAGTGAGAGGGGTCTTCTCCTTCCAGGGTGTAATGAATGTTGCGAAGATTTCCCCCTAATACCGCGCCCTTTTCGATCAGATAACATTCAAAACCCTGGTTTGCGAGAGAAAGCGCGCAGGTCATGCCGGCAAGACCTCCGCCTATGATCAGCCCCTTTGGAATAACGTCTATAACCGGCTCGCTCAGCGGTTCAGTCAGGGCCGCCTTTGCAACAGCCATGCGGATCACATCTTTTGCTTTTTCTGTGGCCTTCTCTTTCTCACGGGCATGGACCCACGAACATTGATCCCGGATATTTACCATCTCGATAAGACATCTGTTCAGTCCCGCTTCTTTCAGGGTCTCCTGAAAAAGGGGTTCGTGCGTTCTCGGGGTGCATGCCGCAACAACAACACGGTTCAGTTTTTCATTGACAATCGTCTCTTTAATCAGGACCTGAGTATCCTGCGAACATGTATAGAGATTGTCCGTGCTCATTACCACATCAGGAAGGGTGGCCGCGTATTTCCTGACCTCTGCCACGTCCACTACACCCCCGATATTCTTGCCGCAGTTGCAGACAAAGACACCGATCCGCAAGGCCTCGTCAGAAACAGGACGCTCTTCGGGAAACGCCTTTTCCTCGATGCGTGTGCGCCGCGCCGGCGCGAGAAGCTCGGCAGCGCACGCAGCAGCCCCGCTTGCCTGCGTAACACTATCCGGCAGGGGCATCGGCCCCCTGATTCCACCGGCCGCATATATCCCCCTTTTCCCGGACAAAAGAGGAGAAAAGAGCCCTGTCCGGCAAAATCCGTACTTATTCAGATCAATACCCGCGGCCCTTGCAAGCGAGAAGTTTCCCTTTGGAGCCTCCAGGCCCATTGGAAGCACAACAAGGTTAAAGACCTCCTCCTCCAGGGAGCCGTCTTCAGCAATGTATCTTACGGTCAGATCCTCTCCGGCCGGATCAGGCTTGATCTCAGAGACCCTTGAGCGGATAAACCTCACTCCGGATTTTCTGGCCCGTTCATAGAACGTTTCAAACCCCTTGCCGTACAACCGCATGTCCATGAAAAATATCGTGATGTCCAGATCCGGCTCATGTTCCAGGGCGACTATGGCGTCCTTGACCGCGTACTTGCAGCAAACCGATGAGCAGTAAGGCATGCCCGAGACATTGGTGCGTGAACCCGCGCACTGAACAAAGGCGATCTTTTGCGGCTTTTTCAGGTCCGAAGGCCTCAGGATCTTGCCGATATACGGACCGGATGCGCTTGATATCCGTTCAAACTCTTTTCCTGTAACCACATTAGGAGAATCTTTGTAGTGGTAGGCGCCTATGCCGGCTGCGTCAAAGTCGACAAGGCCTGTTGACATGATAAGAGCGCCAACCTCATACACGGAGACCTCGGGGTTCTGATCAAAATCGATCGCCCCTGTCTGACAGGCCCGCGTGCACTGCTTGCACTCTTTCTTGTTCAAAAAGAGACAATAATCCGGGTTAACGGAATAGGCCGAGGGCACGGCCTGGGTATAGAGGATGCCGATCGCTTTTCTGTGGGATAGATTCTGATTATGAGAATCGGGTATGACCACGGGGCAATACTGGGCACAGACCCCGCATGCCGTGCATTTAGTCTCATCCACATAACGAGGATGTCGCAATACCCTGACACGAAAGTCCCCTGCCCTTCCCGAGACTTCCTGGACCTCGGCATTGGTGACGATTTCTATGTTGGGAGACCGACCGGCCTCCACCAGCTTAGGCGCGAGTATTCAGATAGCGCAATCATTGGTCGGAAAGGTCTTGTCCAGACCTGCCATAATACCGCCTATGGCCGATGATCTCTCGATCAGATAGACATAGAAACCGGCATCAGCCATATCCATGGCAGCCTGGATTCCGGCGATTCCACCCCCGACCACCATTGCCGCGCCGATAAGATTCTTATGTGAAGTATCAGTGTTCATATTTGTTTTAGCCATTTGCATATCCAAATCACGGGGGTCGGGGATCGGGTTTCAGGGGCCGGTCTTTTTCTCATGTAAGC
>MAXM01000364.1:7305-10286 GCA_001751015.1 Desulfobacterales bacterium C00003106 | reverse complement strand
TGATGCATAGTTGAGGAAGTTATTTCGTCCCCGTTCCCAAGTCTGTTTTATTCACAAAAGAAGCGGGGATCTTTTTACGAACCCGCCAGGAAAAGAGGTCGAAATGAAAAGAACATATCAGCCAAGCAGGATAAAGAGAGCTCGAACGCATGGTTTTCTTTCAAGGATGCACACAAAGGCGGGACGAAACGTAATAAAGCGTCGCAGAGCTAAAGGGAGAAAACGGTTATCTGTTTAATATGTTGATGTTTTTATGGCTGTTACAGAATTGCTTCAACGAGAAATCAATCGTGGAAAAGGAAAACCGCAATCAAGGCGACTCGAATTCGCACAGCATATTTTGCGGGCTTTTGCACTAACAAGATCTGAAAGAATTCGAAAGCGTTCTGATTTTCAGGCCGCGTACCGACTTGGCCGTAGATTCAACTCTCGGCATTTTGTCGTTATCGCGAGAATAACCGGCTTGAATCATACGCGGATCGGGCTCAGCGTCAGCAAAAAAACAGGGTCTGCTGTTTACAGGAATTTTCTCAAGCGTCGAATACGCGAAACATTTCGAACAAACAAGAAGCTCTTTTGTGACCACGCTTTTGATCTTGTGATAATAACAAAAAAGGGATTCACACGATTGTGTTCACAAGAGATATTTCATGAACTTCAGCAAGTCTTTAAGACTCTCTCTTCTGTTTCTTATTAGGGTGTATCAATATTGTTTGTCTCCCCTATTTGCCCCTGCATGTCGTTTTGTTCCTACCTGTTCGGAATATGCATATCAGGCGATCGAACGTTATGGTCTTTTCAAAGGCTCGTTCATGGCGGTCAGGAGAATTCTGAAATGCCATCCGTTCCATCCAGGTGGTTATGATCCAGTCAGATAAATCGTGTTTTCTCCCCTCCCTCCTTGTGTGGGAGGTCATAACCGCTGAAAGAACGCTGCGATGCGCAAGGAATCGATTACGCGCACGCGACATTACGGATAGAAAGAAATAACAGCTTATAACTATTTGGCAATAGTAACTACTCAGGTGGATAGACCGAAGGTCTATAGATCAAAAGAAATGTCTTTAAGGAGTATTTGTATGGACTCAGGCACGAGAATGGTATTGGCACTTGCTCTTTCTTTTGTTGTTTTTATGACGTATCAGTTCTTTTTTGGGAAGCCGCCGCAGCCGCCGGTAGACCAGCAAGCCCAAATGGAGCAACAGATGCAGCAAGACGAGACCATGGCAGAGGATGAAAATATTCAACCCATTGAAGCGGAACAGACCCATCCTGCTGCAAAGCCGGTATTGAAAGGAAGAAAGTTAACGGTTTCTACGCCTCTTTACAACGCTTCTTTCAGAGAAGATGGCGCAGTCCTGACGCATTTCGAATTGAAAAAATATCACCAGGGTATTCAGCCGGACTCTCCCTTTCAGGTCCTGACAGACGCAAAATCCTCAAACGAATCCGATCTGTCGATAGGTTTTGTAAATCACAGGATTCAGGGACTCAATGATGCAGTCTTCCAGGCGGACACGGACGCACATAACATTGACGTCTCACACAAGTCAAAAACACTCTCGTTTTCATGGACTTCCCCGGAGGGGTATCGCATAACCAAGATATTTACGTTCTATCCTGACAGTTATGCCTTTGACCTTGTCGTCAAGATTGGAAACCCGTTTGCCAATCCCCTGGAAGACAAGTTGACTCTCGCGTTGACGTATCACGACACCTTCGCGAAGAAATCGCGTTACACCTTTTCAGGTCCTTCAATCCTTATTGATAATAGACTTGAGGAGCTCAGCGAAAAAGATATCTCCAAAACCAAGGTCTATCCCGGAAACGTAGAGTGGATGGCACTCGGAGATCGTTATTTTATGTCGGCCATTATACCCGATGTCGAAAGCAGCAAGGCGAGCGTCCTCCTGGAACATGAGCCGGGGGAGATATTAAAGGCTTTCTATGTGGATCCGGCGGACACGATTCCCGCAAAAGCGGAACGCTCCTATAGTTACAAGGTCTACATGGGGCCCAAGAGCCTCGACATCCTGTCCGCCACCGACAAGAAGCTTGCAAAGGCAGTGGACTTCGGATGGTTTGATATCATCGCCAAGCCGCTCCTTCACGCGCTTAATTTTTTCAATCGATACGTGCACAACTATGGAATCGCGATCATTATCCTGACGATTCTCATCAAGGCCGCATTCTGGCCGCTCAGCAACAAAAGTTACAAGTCAATGAGTGAGATGAAAAAACTGCAGCCAAAAATGCAGGAACTGCGACAAAAATACAAAGGCGAAAAACAAAAAATGAATCAGGAACTCATGAATCTTTACAAGACCTACAACATCAACCCCCTGGGGGGATGTCTTCCGATGGTTCTCCAGATTCCTGTCTTTTTCGCCTTTTATAAAATGCTTTATCAGTGCATAGAGTTGAGGCATCAACCATTTTTCGGATGGATCACCGATCTTTCCGCGCCTGATCGTCTTTTCCGCTTCGATTTCTCCGTGCCATTGATGGACCCTCCATACGGAATACCCGTCCTCACTATCATTATGGGCGCGTCAATGTTCCTTCAACAGAAGATGTCTCCCCCCCCAGGAGACCCTTCACAGGCAAAGCTGATGATGATTTTGCCAATCGTCTTCACCTTCATATTCATCAACTTCCCGTCCGGGTTGGTATTGTATTGGCTCGTTAACAATATACTTTCTATAGCCCAGCAATACTACATAACAAAAAAGACGGCCTAAACATGGAGGAGACTATGGCATCTATATTCGAAGAAAAGACTGTGGAACAGGCCATTCAAAAAGCATCAAAGGCACTTGATATTCCAAAAAATAAATTGAATGTCGAAGTCCTTTCATACGGGTCCACAGGGATATTCGGTCTGGTAGGGATAAAAAAGGCGAGGATTCGAGTACAACCGAAGTTGGAACACAAAACAGGGTATCACAAAGAAAAAAGAGAGAAACCGTCCCAGGAGAAAC
>MAXM01000364.1:6548-7246 GCA_001751015.1 Desulfobacterales bacterium C00003106 | reverse complement strand
AATCTGAAAGAAACCGATACGGATACCCCCGATATCCCGCAACCGCCATTGGAAGAAATCGAGGCCTTTGCAAAAGACAACCTTGCCTATGTTCTTGATAAAGTGGTGGACCATTCCGTCATAACTTCAACTCTTGAGAATGAAGGCGTGGCACTGCAAGTGGAATCGGAAAACTCAGCCCTCTTGATAGGCAAGCATGGCCAGACAATAGACGCACTTCAGTATCTTCTCCAAAGGATGGTTCACAAAAAGTATCCCGGCCGCGTTCCTGTAATCTTAGACATTGAAAATTATCGTAATCGCAGGGAGGCTTCCCTGACAAGCCTGGCGTTACGTCTTGCCGAAAAAGTCAAACATTCGGGGAAACCCGCCACCATAAGGCCAATGAATGCATACGAACGCAGGATTGTTCATCTCGTTCTTCAACCGGTTCGCGAAGTCACATCAAGAAGCAGCAAGGGAGCGGGCCATCTCAAAAAAATGACCATATTCCCCAAGAACAGTCGATCATCCCGCAACAAAAACGCGGCAACAACAAAACCCGCCAAGGCCCCAGGCCCCGCCACGTCTTCAGACCCGGCCACGTCTCCGGACCCCGCCAAGGCCCCGGAATGCAACACGTCCCTGTAAAAAAGGCGTCTGTTGAACTGTTAGCTATTAGTTTAATGATTACAAAATGTTTTACTATTACAAACTTT
>MAXM01000364.1:5301-6467 GCA_001751015.1 Desulfobacterales bacterium C00003106 | reverse complement strand
GATTTGAGATCGAACAAATTTGACCCAAATCTATGCGCCTGCTTGGGGAAGTTATTTCGTCCCCATTCCTAATCGCTCAATTCAGGTCATATTCAGGTTTCTTCAGGATATGCCTGTTCGGCGTCTGACCACAACCCTTCGATGTCGTAGAATTCACGCACAGGCTCGAAGAATATGTGAACGACAACATCCCCCAAATCGATCAGAACCCACCGGCCCTCCTTCAGGCCTTCAACTCCAAGAAGGACTGTCCCCTCCTCTTTCAGTCTGCGGGTCAGATGTTCACCAAGGGCCGCGACCTGTCGGGTAGACTGGCCGGATGCTATGACAAAGGTATCTGCAAATGATGAAATACCATGGACATCGAGTGCCACAATGTCTGACGCCTTTTTTTCCAGCAGGGCATTGACGCACAACCGCCATGCCGGGATGTCAGTCCCGGGTTTCGGCTCCTTGCTCGCCATTTCGGAGATCATCTATATTTTCCTTTACTGATGATATATTCCGCCACTGTTTTGGGCACGAGATACCGTATTGAACTCCCTCTGTTTACGAGGCCCCTGATTCCTGTTGAGGAAATATCAAGGGAGGTGACGTCCCGAAAATAGACAGTGCGCAGTTCCTGATGACAATAGCGCTTTTTCACGGGGTCATGTTGATAACCGGAAGCGATATGTCCGGCCAGAAATTCCCCGAGCGCATGAGGTGAGCCGGGACGCGCCAGCACAACAAAGTGACTCAGCTCAAAAAGCTCCCCGTACGATTTCCAGGTATTGATCTCAAGGAACGCGTCCATTCCTATGATAAAAAAAAGCTCTGTCTGCAGGCCTCTCTTTTTCCGGAAATATTGCAGGGTCTCTACTGTATAAGATGGCCCCTGCCTTTGAATTTCGACTTCGGAAACCTCAAAAAAGGGATTGTCGGCCACAGCCCGTCTGACCATCTCCAACCGATCGGATGCGGTTATGGGAAGTGGGATATTTTTGTGAGGAGGAATCGCGGAGGGGATAAAGACAACTCGATCAAGACCGATCTTTTCGCGGATCTCTTCTGCGGCGCGAAGGTGACCTATATGTATTGGATTGAATGTCCCCCCGAACAAGCCCAAACGCATATCATCTGAAACCTGCATCAACGTTAGGAACAGGAAAGTTATTCCGTCCCCG
>MAXM01000364.1:1767-5249 GCA_001751015.1 Desulfobacterales bacterium C00003106 | reverse complement strand
GCCCATTGGACCAAAGGCATGGATCTTGGATGTGCTGATACCGATCTCCGCGCCAAGGCCAAGCTGTCCCCCGTCGCTGAAACGTGTCGAAGCGTTTACCAGCACAACCGAAGAATCAACCTCTCTTATGAAACGATTGGCCCTGGCATAATCACAGGTGACAATGGTTTCCGTGTGATTGGAACCATGCGTGGCGATGTGCTTCATAGCCTCGTCCATATCATCCACAACCCGGACCGCAAGAATCAGGTCAAGGTATTCTTCCGGCCAGTCGGATTCTTCGGCCTTGTTTACGTCTGGAAGAACCCGGCACGTTTCAGGACAACCCCTCATCTCTACTCCGGCCTCCTTAAAACGTTTTTCCATGCGGGGCAGGAAAACCCCGGCTGCCTGGCGGTGGACGAGAAGGGTCTCCATGGCATTGCAAACCCCCGGACGCTGAACCTTGGCATTAAAACAGATCGCTTCCGCCATGTCCGGGTCTGAACCTCTATCCACGTAGACATGACAGACCCCCTTGTAATGCTTCAAAACCGGGATAAGCGAATTCTCCACCACAAACCTGATCAGGCCCTCGCCGCCTCTCGGAATAATCAGGTCAACATACTCTTCCTGCTTGAGAAGGGCATTTACGGCCATTCTGTCTCTTACGGCTACAACCTGTACACAGGCTTCCGGAAGCCCTGCTTCCCGGAGCGCCTCTTGGATGATATCAGACAGGATGATATTGGAGTGCAGGGCTTCCGACCCTCCGCGCAGGATAACGGCATTTCCGGCCTTGAGGCACAGACTTGCCGCGTCCACTGTTACGTTCGGCCGTGACTCGTAAATGATCCCGATCACCCCCAGGGGAATGCGCATCCTCCCCACCTGCAATCCGTTAGGCCGCAGCCACATGCCGGTAACCGCCCCAACCGGATCAGGGAGCTGCGCCACCTCCCTGAGACCGGATGCCATGGATTCGATTGTGCTGTCTGCTATCGTCAGCCGGTCGATCATGGCGGCGGAAAGCCCTTTTTCTTCGGCATAGGCAAGGTCTTTTTTATTCTCCTGCATTATCCTGTCTTTGTTGCCCGACAGCTTTTCGGCAAGCAGGAGCAATGCCTTGTTCTTGTTGTTTGTGCTGCATGCGGCCACTCCCCTTGCGGCCTCTTTCGCAGCGCGTGCCATAGTGGAAACAGTCTCTTCAACTGACATATACCAACACTCCTATATTAGTACCAGATTATCCCTGTGAATCACCTCGTCATAGTATTTGTATCCAAGCTCTTTTTCAATCTGCCCTGTCCTCAGCCCCTTCATCCTGCGAATATCAGAGGCCGGATAGTTGACGAGTCCTTTTGCGATCGTTTTTTCGTCGGCATCCACACACCGGACAGGAGATCCGATTCCAAAGTTCCCCTCAACATCAAGGATGCCTGCTGGAAGAAGGCTCCTCCCCTGTTCGACGATAGCCTTGCAGGCCCCCGAGTCCACTCTAATAACACCTTTTGGTTTTAAGGTAAAGGCGATCCAGCATTTTCGGCTGGTCATTCTTGGTCTTGTGGGAAGAAAGAGGGTGCCGATTTCCCGAGCATCGAAAATCCCCTTTATCACATCAGGAACCAGGCCGTTTGCTATTATCATGGGTATCCCGCTCGCGGTGACCTTTTTGGCCGACTGGATCTTGCTGTGCATGCCGCCTGTTCCGACTGCGCCCGGTATCCTGCATGCTCTCCTTTCTATGGCTCGATCGATGCGTGTAATCAGCGGAAACATCCTGGCGTCCGGATTGACGCGAGGGTCCTTGTCGTAAAAGCCGTCGATATCGGTAAGATTAATCAGGATATCAGCATCCATGAGATGCGTGATCATGGAAGAAAGCGTATCGTTGTCGCCGAATTTAATTTCCTTTACAACCACGGTATCGTTTTCGTTGATGATTGGAAGTATATTCCACCCTAACAGGGTATAAAGGGTGTTACGTGCATTCAGATATCTCCTGCGGTTGGAAAGATCGTCCATGGTCAGGAGTATTTGCGCAACCTTCTGATCATAGTCGCCAAATGCCTTTTCATATTCCATGATGAGCCGACCCTGTCCCACGGAGGCGGTGGCCTGTTTCTGTGGAATATCGACAGGATAACGCGAAAGGCCAACCCTTCTCAGACCGGATGCAATGGCGCCTGAAGAAACAAGGAGGATCTCAAGACCCTTCTCTTTTATAAGCCGGGAGATCTCACTGGCAAGACCCCTGATGATCTCCGTGTTCAGATCAAGGTCTTTTGTCAGCACACCGCTTCCGACCTTGATGACCGCTCTTCGGACGCGGGATATGCTCTCTTTTCTCTGATGAATTCTCTCGTCTCTGTCGTGCATGACGGATTGCGACCTTTGGGCGGGCTTTTATGGTTCCTTACAAATCGGGAGAAAGGCTGCTGCCCTGTTCCGCCATCAACCTTGCCAGATGCTCCTTTAAGGAAGACACTCCTTCACCGGTCAAGGCGGAGATGATGCGGATATCAGGGTTTATTTCAGCCGCAGCCTGTTGAAACAACAAGGCCATCTCTTCGGTCCCGGGCTGATCCTTTTTGTTAAGAATTATTATCTGGTTCTTCCTGGAAAGCGCCGGGCTGAAATGCTCAAGCTCTGCGTTAATGGAATGGTAGGTTTTCAGGATATCATCCGGTTCGAGGGTGGTCAAGTCGATCATGTGAATCAAGAAGGATGTTCGTTCGACATGACGAAGAAAACGCAATCCAAGACCTGTCCCTGTATGCGCCCCTTCAACCAGTCCGGGAATATCAGCCACGACAAAGGGCGGATAAGGATCAAGCTTAACCACGCCAAGATTGGGAATAAGCGTCGTAAACGCGTAAGAAGAGATCTTGGGTCTTGCAGAGGATATCCTTGATATCAGCGTTGACTTGCCTGCATTAGGAAATCCGATAATCCCGATATCGGCAAGGAGTTTAAGCTCTAATTTCAGGGTAAGGGTTTCACATGGCACCCCGTCTTGTGCAAAGCGCGGAGTTCTATGTGTGGAGGTGGCAAAATGCCTGTTCCCTTTTCCTCCCCTTCCGCCAACGGCTGCGACAACGGTATCACCGTCGCGTACCAGGTCTTTCAGAAGACCTCCGTCTTCGGCATCCTTGACAATAGTGCCTGCCGGAAGTTCTACAATAAGGTCTTTTCCGCTTTTCCCTGTCTTGTTTTTCCCCTTGCCGCTACTTCCGTTTTCGGCCCTGAACCTCTGTCGAAAGGAGAAGTGGGACAGAGTACGAAGCCGGTTTACGGCCTTGAGGAGAACGTCGCCCCCCTTGCCCCCGTCGCCGCCGTCCGGCCCGCCTTTGGGGATGTATTTTTCCCGGCGGAAGCTGACACACCCCTTCCCACCGGCCCCTGATTCGACTATAATGACGGCTTCATCAATAAATCTCATAGATGATATGCGCACGGGCAAAACATGGCCCGAAGGGCTCGGCAAAAAATAACTTGGCATT
>MAXM01000364.1:1347-1690 GCA_001751015.1 Desulfobacterales bacterium C00003106 | reverse complement strand
TTATTCGCCAAGCCCATAAACGCTGACCTTTTTTCGGCTCTTCCCGAGACGTTCGTATTGGACTATGCCGTCTATTTTTGCAAACAGGGTATAATCTCTGCCCATTCCAACATTCTCGCCCGGATGGATTCTGGTCCCCAATTGACGAATAATGATACCCCCTGCTCGAATCTTCTCGCTGCCGAAGACCTTGACGCCCCTTCTCTGTCCGTTGCTGTCTCGGCCGTTCCTTGAGCTTCCGCCTGCCTTCTTATGTGCCATAACTGAACCTTCTCTCTTTGGATTGATGATTTCCGACTGGTGACCGGAATTGCTCATCGTGGATTAGGGCTCGGCAAAAAAT
>MAXM01000364.1:0-1244 GCA_001751015.1 Desulfobacterales bacterium C00003106 | reverse complement strand
AATCTATGCGCCTACTTGGGAAAGTTATTTCGTCCCCGTTCCTTAAGCTTATGACATTGAGTCTATGCTATCTTGATGGAATCAATCTTAAGCGCTGTATAGTCCTGGCGATGCCCTCTTTTTTTTCTGTATCCCTTGCGCCGCTTGTACTTGAATACGATGACCTTCTTGCTTCTGCCCTGTCCCACAATGTGCCCGGACACCTTTATGTTTGGAAGCGTAGGCTGGCCGATCAGGACGTTGTCATCATCGGAGAACATAAGAACTTCATCAAAAGAGACCTCTCCCCCCTTGTCTCCCGATATCTTTTCAACGCGTATGATTTCACCTTCACAAACCCTGTGTTGTTTCCCTCCGGACGATATGACCGCATACATGATAGTAGAACCTCCAGATAGATTTCATATTCAGATAAACGATAATTTTTAGCCTATGGCTCCGATCATGTCAACAATAATTTTGCAGGTTACGGCCTTAAAGTTTTACTTGACTTGTGATTAAAATTGTGAGAAATGCTATTTTATCTTTTTTTTGGTTGAATATAATTCACATTAATTAATCATATTCTCCGCAGGTGTAAGATGCAAAAAGTATTTTTAACTCTTCAGCACTTCTGCAATCCTCTTCACGTCTATTGCGTACTCATCAGGGTGGGTTTCAACAAATCCTTGTCTATGTTAATGTGTAGGAGATACGAAAAATACGTATTCAACTGGCTAAAGCCTGTAATCTCTTCTACTACGACATCCTCCTTATAGCCTTTAAACAGTGAATGGAGCTTTTTGACGTAGGAACGGGGGCGCAATAACTTCCTCAACTATGCNNATAGCTTGCTATTCCTTCAACTTGGAAAGTAGAAATATTTGGAGAAGATGAAACGAGTTTGCGACTTGGATGTTTACAGCAGGTTAAAGCTCCTCATAGCATCGGCTACATCTTTGTTGCTTCCAGCGTATTTTCTCATCACGCCGATCAGGCTGTTCAGCCTGTCGTTATCAGGAGAACCCTTGCTGCTGCATCTGTCCGCCACGTCTTCAATCCGGTTCTCCAGGATCCTTACCTTTGTCTCAAAAGGCCTGATCATGGTCCTTCTGTCCCAAATGGCAAATCCTATTGTCACTGCCACAATCCCTGCAAATGCGGATATTATGGCAATAAGCAGGTTCGTCAATTGATCGAACCTCTGATCGATCGATTCAAAACGCTGGTCGATCGACTCAAAGCGCTGGTCCATTGACTCAAAG
>MAXM01000363.1 GCA_001751015.1 Desulfobacterales bacterium C00003106 | reverse complement strand
GAGGGAAGAAGATGGATCAGAAGGTCCATATAACTGAAGGACAGAAAGCAGGAAATGTTTTTTTGTTTGCCTATCGTGCGGCGTTGTGCTATTAATTATGTTTTAATTTGGTTTTCGCGAGTCGTCAGGATCAGTGCGTTCAAGGAGGATACAAGTCAATGGCAAGGTGTTACATATGTGGTAAGGGATTTCAGACAGGAAATAATGTCAGTCATGCTCACAACGTAAGCAAGCGCAGATTTTACCCGAACCTGCAGCAGGTAAGGGCGGTTTTCAACGGCCAGGTCAAGAGAATCAGAGTGTGTACACGGTGTATACGATCGGGAGCGGTTGTTAAACCCTCCTGACAAATACAACTTGCTTTTGGCCTGTTTTTGTTCAGATCATCACAGTTGCCTTTTCACGTTCACCACGTGTTTTACCCTTTTCAGGTTTCTGATAATCTTGTCAAGCTGTTTCGTGTCCGTCACTTCAATTGTGAAAACACATTCTGCGTGTCTGTCAATTCCGCCGGCTTGTATCCTGGCGTCAAGAATATTTGAGTCCGCTTTACTGATTGCGGCCGTGATATCGGCGAGAAGACCAATCTTGTTGTGACAGACAATGCTGATATTAGCGGGATGAGTTCTTTGAATATCCTCAGCCCATGAAAGCTCTATTTTTCGTTCAGGATCTATCTTCAGCGTGCTGATACAGCCGACACGGTGTACGGTTACGCCCCTTCCTCTTGTAATGTAGCCCACAACCGGATCTCCGGGGATAGGGTTGCAGCATTTGCCAAAACGGATCATTATGTCGTCTGCCCCGGATACCAATATCCCCGAACCTGGCTTCTTCTTGCGTAAATGAGTATGCTTTTTCAGCTTGTTTGCCAGGGTTTCACTTTCCTCTTCCAGGGATGCCTTGGGAAGTATCTTCCGTACTGCCTGAAGAGGGGTTATCTTTCCATATCCAATAGCGGCAAGGAGTTCCTCACTTGACTTGAACTTTAATTCTTCCGTGATTTTCTGAAATTCTTTTGACTTGGCGTTAAAAGGTATCCTGTGCTTTTCAAATTCTTTTTCACACAGCTCCTTTCCGATAAGAAGGCTTTTTTCACGTTCTGTTGTCTTGATCCACTGCCTGATTCTGGTTCGCGCCTTGGATGTAACGACAAAGCTCAGCCAGTCCTTGCTTGGTTTATGATGGGGAGAGGTAATGACTTCCACCCGCTGTCCGGTTTGGAGCTTGTATTTGAGCGGAACCATTCTCCCGTTCACCTTTGCCCCGGCACACTGCTGCCCTACCTCGGAATGGATACTGTAGGCAAAATCAACAGGGGTAGCGCCTTTGGGAAATTCCCTCACTTCTCCTGCCGGTGTAAAAACATACACCTCGTCCGGGAAGAGGTCGATTTTAAGCGTATCCATGAATTCCCTGGAATCTTTGAGGTGTTGTTGATTCTTGATCATCCGTCTCAGCCATGCGAATTGCTGGCCGCCATGTTCGTCGCTGACAAGGCCTTCCTTGTACTGCCAGTGAGCCGCAATACCCTCTTCCGCAATTCTGTTCATTTCATGGGTTCGGATTTGCACCTCCACGCGTTCACCAAACGGGCCGATAACCGCAGTGTGTAACGATTGATACATGTTTCGTTTCGGCATTCCGATGTAGTCCTTGAAACGTTGCGGGATCGGCTTCCAGACCGAATGAATGATCCCGAGTCCTTCATAGCATTCCTTGATAGTGTTAAGAATAATCCGAAACGCAATAATGTCATAGAGATCTTCGAAATCGAGGCCTTGATCCACCATTTTACTATAGATGCTGAAAAAATGCTTGTGTCGCCCAAGCACCTCAGCATCGAGGCCGTGTTTTTCCATCATTTTTTTGAGGATTTCTCTTACGGTTTCAATATATTTTTCGCGTTCCTCCTGGTTTTTGGCCACCCAGGTTTCCACCTTTGCATACTCCTCAGGCATCAAATACCTGAACGTAATATCCTCAAGCTCTTTCTTGATCCAGAAAATACCGAGTCGATTTGCCAGGGGGGCATAGATGTCAAGGGTTTCCCGTGCGATCTGGACCTGTTTTTCAGGTTTGTGGAACTGAAGAGTCCGCATATTATGAAGCCGATCGGCCAGCTTTATCAGAATGACGCGCATGTCATCCGCCATTGCGAGTATCATCCTGCGGATACTCTCAGCCTGACGTTCTTCAGAGGTCTTGAAAGAAAACTTGCTCAGCTTGCTGACCCCGGCGACTATGTGCGAGGTCTCTTCACCGAACATCTCTTTCAGATCCTGATCTGTTGTTTCCGTATCTTCGAGGGTATCGTGGAGGAGACCGCTTGCAATACTGACCGCGTCAAGCTTCATATCAGACAGAATGCCGGCAACTTCCAGGGGATGAGCCAGATACGGTTCGCCGGAGAGACGCACCTGTCCCGCATGCATACGGGCCGAATATACGTAAGCCCTGTCTATGATGTCAAGATCAACGCCCGGGCTGTAGCTGGCGACCCTATCTAATATGTCATTGATTCGTATCATGCAGCTCGTCTTGTCCGGGCATCCGCAAAACCATGGACTTTCCTAATGGCTCGCTCAGAAATAACTTCACATTTTGGCATCTCATCTTCAGGCTGCCTCTGTACGCTCCTTGTTCACAAAGTCCTCGAAATAGCTCACTATTCCTGTGACCTTGCTCAATCGGATTGCACAGATCCAACCTAAATCTGAGCGTCAATTCTGCGAATTTATTTTTGAGCGAACCCTGGGAGCCGGGAAGTAGTTTACGATAGTTGCTTTCTGATCATATCCAGAATTACCCTGTCCGCTCCTTCACGCTGAATCATCTCCGTTCGGCCCGTGGAACGCAGCCGCACTTCAACTTCTCCATTTTTAAGGCTCTTTTTCCCGATTGTTACCCGTATGGGAATTCCGATCAGGTCGGCATCCTTGAACTTGACACCGGCGCGTTCGTCCCTGTCATCGAGCAGGACCTCCGCGCCCTGTGTTGATAGCTGGTCGTAAAGCGTCTCCGCCGCGGCGATGACATCGCCTTCTTGTATCTGAAGCGGCAGGATTTCAACCTGGTATGGCGCGAGAGGCGGGGGAAAGATGATCCCGTCTTTGTCATGGTTTTGCTCAATAGCTGCCGCAACAGTTCTCCACACGCCGATCCCGTAACACCCCATGATAGTATAGCGCTCATTTCCGTCTTGATCAACGTATACAGATGAAAGGGCTTTGCTGTATTTGTCTCCGAGTCTGAATACGTGTCCCACCTCAATTCCCCGCTTAAGTTCCATTGCCATGCCGCACCTTGGGCAGCGGTCTGAAGATGTAACAAGGCGCAGGTCGGCGAATTCCGAGACCTCAAAATCCCGGCCCCGGTTTGTCCCCACAAGATGAAAATCTCTTTCATTTGCGCCGGCAACCATGTTTTTCATGGGTTCAACAGCCCTGTCGGCAATGATTTTTATAGAAAGCCCCACGGGACCGGCAAATCCTGCTGGAGCGCCAGTGAGTTTCAAGACCGTGTCTTCGTCAGCAAGCTCGATGTTATCCACCCCAAGGATATTTTTCACCTTGGCCGCGTTGACCTCATGGTCTCCCCTGACAAGGACCGCGACCGGCTCCGAAGAGGTTTCAAATATGATAGTCTTGACGAGCTGCCCTGGATGGACAGAAAGAAATTGCGTCACCTCCTCGACTGTTCTTACGTTCGGAGTGGAGACCTTTGTCATTGGTGCATCAGGCCCGTCGTATTCTTCTTTACGGGCATATCCCGGATGCACTTCAGCCTTTTCCAGGTTGGCCGCATAACCGCATTTTGTACAGGTAACAATAGCGTCTTCCCCGGTTTCTGCAACTACCATGAATTCATGGGAAAAGCTTCCACCTATGGTTCCGGTGTCCGCTTCCACGGCCCGGAATTTGAGACCGCACCTTTCAAAGATTCTATTGTAGGCGTCAAACATCTTTTCGTAGCTTTTCGCCGCCGCCTCTTCGTCTACGTCAAAACTGTAAGCATCCTTCATAGCGAATTCCCGACCTCTCATCAGGCCGAATCTGGGACGGATTTCATCACGGAATTTATTTTGAATCTGGTAGAGGATCAGCGGCATATCCCGGTATGACCGGACCTCCCTGCGGACAAGATCGGTAATTACCTCCTCGTGAGTGGGGCCAAGACAGTATGGGCGGCCATGGCGGTCCTTGAAACGAAGAAGTTCCTTGCCATAGATATCCCACCTGCCGCTTTCCTGCCATAACTCAGCAGGCTGCATTGCAGGCATGAGGATTTCCTGTGCCCCTGCTTTTTCCATTTCTTCACGTATTATGGTTTCAACCTTCTTGATGATACAAAGGCCGAGCGGAAGATGGATATATATCCCGGAGGTCAGCTTTCGAATCATTCCGGCTCGCATCATGAGCTGATGGCTGACGATCTCCGCATCAGACGGGACTTGCCTGAGAGTAGGCAGAAATAACCTGGAATAGCGCATAGTATGAAGTTCCTTTCAAAATCCGGCATCTTTTGCAACCTTCTTTACTTCCTCCAAGAGCACCTTCACGAGATCCTCTTCCCTGATTTTCTTTATGACCTGTCCTTTCTTGAAAAGAATCCCCTGACCTTCTCCCCCGGCGATCCCGATATCCGCCTCCCTTGCCTCGCCCGGGCCGTT
>MAXM01000362.1 GCA_001751015.1 Desulfobacterales bacterium C00003106 | reverse complement strand
GATCTCAAATCACAAAAGTTGATGGAATAGCGGGCTATTTTGATATTTTTGTGATTTGAGATCGGGCAAAGGTGGCCTGAAGCTGTGATGCATAGTTGCGGAAGTTATTTCGTCCCCGTTCCTAACTGGCAGATAGGTAGATAGACTGAAGGTAAAAGAGGAATAAGATTATGGAAACGTTTCAGCCCGGGATTCAACCAAAGCTCTGCCAAAGATGCATACTGCCCGACACCTTTCCGGGGATCAAGTTCGACGCAAACGGCATTTGCAACCACTGCCTCAGGGAGGAGTCAGCGATTGCCAGGGCCACTTCGAAGAAGGCAGAGTATCGGAGCCGTCTGGATAACCTTATTAAGGAATGCAAGGGTAAAGCCCCGGCGTACGATGCCGTCATGGCTTACAGCGGCGGCAAGGATTCAAGCTATACGCTAAAGCTTCTCAAAGAACGCTACAAACTGAGGATACTTTCCCTGACCCTTGATAACCATTTTATCTCTCCTGTGTCTCTTGAAAACATCAAGAGGATTACGGATAATCTGCAATGCGACAACATCATGTTTCGTCCCCCCTGGGACCTGGTGAAAACCGTATTCGTACAAACCGCGCAGGAGGATGTTTTTTCTCCCACTACTCTTCTGAGGGCAAGCTCCATCTGTACGGCCTGCATTGGCCTGGTCAAAGCCCTTGTGCTGAAGACCGCTCTTGAGATGTCCATCCCGCTCGTGGCCTTTGGCTGGTCTCCCGGTCAGGCGCCTATTCAAGCCGCGATCATGAAGACCAACCCGGGCTTGACCCGCCAGAGTCAGTCAGCGCTAAAAAAGGCGTTCCCGGGCGATATCAGGGCTCAAATGGATGGCTATTTTGTCCCCGACATCTACTACGAGATGTATAATGATCGTTTTCCCTGTAATATCCATCCATTGGCTTTCTTTGACTATAACGAGGCAAAGATCATGCAGGAACTGCGGGATTTCGGCTGGCAGGCCCCCTCGGACACGGACACGAATTCCAGTAACTGCCTTTTGAACGCCTTTGCGAACCAGTGCCACCTCCGGCGTCATGGCTTTCACCCTTATGTGTGGGAGATTGCCAATATGGTCAGACAAAAGGTGATGGATCGTGACGAGGGGATAGAGAAGATATACACGGAACAGAACCGGAAGATGGTTGAATATGCCAAGGAGAAGCTGGGCTTATGAAGGAGAAGAGAGGGCAGATAAGGGCGTTTATCATTGAGAACTTTCTCTTTGGGAAGGACGACGGCTTCAAGGATGATACGTCATTTCTGGATGATGGTATCATCGATTCAACAGGGGTGCTCGAGTTGGTCAACTTCCTGGAAGAAGAGTTCTCGATCAGCGTGCAGGACGAGGAACTCGTGCCTGAGAATCTCGACTCGATCAATAATGTGGTAGCTTATCTTGAAACAAAAATATAGAAACAGATGGCATCCTTTCTCCCAAACAGATCATATTTTTCGACAGGATAACAGGATTTGTAACTGGTAGATAGACTAAAGGCTGGAATGATGTACCAATACGCTTAACCTATGAAAGATGGTTTCACATTACTGAAAACCACGATGATTTGGCCAGTTACTATTTTGAAGTCTTGGAAGCTGTTGAACAGCCTGATTTCATAGCCATAGGGAATAAGGGGTCGCTCAAAGCTGCAAAAATATTTACGTTCTCAACTCAACAAACCCAACGAACTCAAGTAACCAGTTAACCCAACGAACCCAACAAACCGTAGCACCCAAGCAACTCAACAAATTAGACTGGAGGTCTAATAATCATGAAAAAAGGCCTGCTATCCATAATTGCGTTCCTGCTTTTTTCAGCTTGCAACGGAGGTGATATGCCCGAAAAAACAATATCCTTTACTGCTCTCAAGGATGTCCCGGTTTCTTCATGGGAGAAACTCGCACAAAAGAATATCTTTTTCGGCCACCAGTCAGTCGGGTTCAATATCATGGACGGCATCAAGGATCTAATGAAAGAAAACCCGCAAATCAAACTAAGATCGTTGAAACCGACGATCCTTCCGAATTCAATAGACCTCTTTTTGCCCATGCGCGGGTGGGCAAAAACAAAGACCCTTTTTCCAAGATCGATGCCTTTGCGGATTTCATGGAGAAAGGGATCGGAAACAAGGCGGATATAGCCTTCTTCAAATTCTGTTATGTGGACATTGGAGCGGAAACTGACGTTGAGAAGGTTTTCAGTGACTACAAGAATAGTTTATCATCCCTAATGAAAACCTACCCGAAAACAACCTTTGTCCACGTAACGGTGCCTCTCAAATCCTTGCAATCCGGAATCAAGGCTTTTGTCAAGAAGATCATAGGAAGACCTATGTGGGGCTATGATGACAATATCAAAAGAAACCAATTCAATGAATTACTCAGAAAGGAATACGATGGGAAAGCCCCCATTTTTGATCTCGCAAGAACCGAGTCCACCTTGCCTGACGGGAAACGATCATCATTCAGTAAAGACGGGAAGAACTACTATTTCATGGTTCCGGACTATACGCATGACGGCGGTCATTTGAACGAACTGGGTCGCAAAAGAGCCGCCGAGCAACTGCTCGTTGTTCTGACAACATAAGGAACGGGGACGGAATAACTTTCCTGTTAAGGCGCTCAGGTTTGGGCTGGATCTAGTCGATCTTATTGAGCAAAGCCACAGGAATAGCAAGCTATTGCGCGGACTTTGCGAATGAAGATCGGCC
>MAXM01000361.1:5768-8843 GCA_001751015.1 Desulfobacterales bacterium C00003106 | reverse complement strand
GTTGTATATTATTACATTAAAATAAGATAGTGCCTTAACATAACCATGCTCTTGCAGCGGATCGCAAAAAGCTGCGCCCGCTGAAGAGCGGCGTTACAGATAACTGCTATATATCTATACACAGCGTTACCAAAAAACTCTTTTGATTTCATTATGATATCTGTGCCCCCTCGGCGTATGAGAGATTAAAGGTTTCACGCAGCGTGAAACCTGGAATTCCTGAACAATTTCTGAGAGATTGTGAGGCTATCCCAATGCTTTTTGGGAGAAGGTCTTGGATCGCTCCTGACAAAAAGGTAAAAAAAAGTGCGCCAACCTGAGGTCTTGTCTCCTTCTCATGGATTACTTTCCCTCTTGGTTTTTCTTATTTGGTTTCCACTGGATCAATATACAATATTGTGTTTCGGCGTCCAATCGTTTATGATCACGGAAAAGCGGGTATAGTCATTATGAAAAATCGCTCAAAAGGGATATGTGTGATGAAAGCATTAAAATTGTGGAATTGGATTATCTCATTTCTGTTTATTGTCACGTTTGCTGCCTGTAGCACGGAGAGCGGCGGGGGAACGCTCTCCTTGAGCCTTTCAGATGCGACCACAGACGAATACAACGCCGTATACGTGACAATAGAGGAGGTACAGGTTCGTGAGGGTGAAGATAGGAGATGGAAAGTCGTTACTTTTCCAGACAAAACTTACAATCTTTTGGAACTTGTAAATGGTGTACGCGAACAGATGGGAATAACGGAGTTGCAAACAGGCCACTACACACAGATGCGACTGATGATTGGAGATGATCCTGACAATGGCATCAATGTTCTGAGCGAGAGCCATGAATATGCGAATTATATTATCGACCACAATGATGATTATCAAGCGTTGAAGATTCCAAGCGGGCTTCAGACAGGCATCAAGATAGTTCATGGGTTTGACATCAATGAAGGTCAGACGACCGAACTGATTTTGGATTTTGATGCTTCAAGATCTATTGTAAAAGCAGGCAGTAGCGGAAAATGGCTTTTAAAGCCTACAATCAAGGTCCTCGATACCGAAGAATATTCCGTTATAAGCGGAACTGTGAAAAATAGTGACCAAGAGCCGCTAAGAGGGGTCTTGGTGAGCGCCCAGATATCTGCTTCCGGCGCGGCTGATGAAAAAGAAAAAGTCGTTGTTCAAGCATCGACCGTAACGGATGAAAACGGATCCTACACAATATTTCTCGAATCGGACACCTATAACATCGTCGGTTATAAAAACAATTATAATCCAGGTTGTGCAAGAATTGAGACAGTATCCGGCACAACATATACAGAAAATTTTATACTTAGCGCTGCTTCAACCGGAACCATGAAAGGCGAAGTCAGGATAGATGGGGGTGATTATGAGAATTATGTAACTGTCAGTATCAGACAAAGTGCAGGGTGTGGCGACAACATTGATCAGATTGAGGTTAAGTCAATCAATGTTGCCAACGGTGGCGACTATGATATCAGTTTGCCGGTTGCAACATACACTGTTGTGGCCTCAAGTTATGGCGAGGATACGCAGGTAGATGATGACGTTGAGATCATGGCCGACAGCGCTACAATAACAGACATTGTTTTTTAGGGCTCACGCAAAAACAAGTTAGGAACGGGGACGGAATAACTTCCCCAAGTAGGCGCATAGATTTGGGTCAAATTTGTTCGATCTCAAATCACAAAAGTTGAAGGAATAGCAAGCTATTTTGATGCTTTTGGGATTTGAGATCGGCCAAAGACGGCCTGAAGCTGAAATGCCAACTCTGGTAAGTTATTTTTGCGTGAGCCCTTAGACATGGAGTTTCAAATAGAACGAGGAGTATATGGAAATCGTTTCTGATATCCCTCATCAAGAGGATTGTTCAAGATTGATTTTTGAATGCAGCGGCCACAAGGTTGAGCCCAAAATGGCGGCAGAACTGTGGGTGAAGATATTGCAACATAAATGGGTTCTGTCCGAAAAGCTGGGCCGGGATGTAGGAACCAGCGTCGCCTGTCTGGATTTTATCGAGAACATCGAGACCATGCATCAGGATCTTCACGACGCAGAAGGAATTCAGCTTCTCAAAGAGCTTGAAGCCCAGATGGTCGACCAATCGGTTTGGGAAACCATCTCCGAATCTCAGCCTCCTAAACAGATCGTGAACAAGAGAATAATACTTCCGCTAACCGCGGTAGAACTCGCGCGTAAACACTCAGTCATTCCGCCTCGGACCATTATCTTTTTCGGTCCTCCAGGTACGGGCAAGACCCACTTTGTCCGGGCCATCGCAGGCATACTTCAGTGGTGGTATGTTGAGGTCAGTCCCAGCGACTTGATGGCCGATGGAGAAGATCGCCTTGGCGCGAACCTGAAGACGTTGATGGAAAAGGCCCGCAATCTGGACGAAGTGGTCTTCTTCATAGACGAGTTTGAGGAAATCGCAGGGAGCCGGGATCACGCCTCCCGCATCGACAAATCAATTACAAACGAATTCCTCAAACAGGTGCCCCTGCTAAAAAGAGAGGGAAGAAGAAATCTTTTGGTATGCGCGACAAATTACATCCGCCAACTTGATGCAGCCCTGTTACGACCAGGTCGTTTCGATTGCATCATTCCAGTTGGAGGGTTGGATGATCAAGGTCGCCGAACCATCTTCGAGCACTACCTTTCCAACACCAATCGGGGCAATGTTGATGTGGACAAAATCGTCTCAATGATCGCACTCTTCACCCCTGCGGATATCGAGTATCTTGTTCAGAAGGTCAGACAGGTTGCCTTTGAGAGAGAATACCTCAAAGGGGAAGATTACCCTGTCACAACGGAGACGTTCCTGGAAATGATCCCTCATGTTCCGCCGACACTTACTGATGAAATCATCGAGGAATTCAAACAGGACTGCGCCCATTATACTCGCTATTGATTCCCATGATTGCGGCCGGTTGAACGGGATCAAAAAGCCATGATCCGGCGTCAAATCTTGAATCACATGGAATCACGCATGTCACCACCGGACTACTTCCCAGCCATTGAAATTCCTCCACCGCGCGGATACGCCAGGAAACCATGGACAGGC
>MAXM01000361.1:0-5714 GCA_001751015.1 Desulfobacterales bacterium C00003106 | reverse complement strand
CTGCAGTATCGTGGTCTTACCGCTCCCCGTTATCACCAAGGATCAGAAATTGATCGGCGATATCCTGGGTGAGGTTGTTCTAAACATTGATTTCAAGGGATTCAAAGCGTTTGAAGTTCTCCGGATGGATTCAGGATATTTTCATTTGGCGCCTCTCGGACACTCTTTTTCACAAGTAAAAAAGAACGGAAATACAACCATTGATAAGGAAACAGAACAAGAATGATTGAACACCCGCCTTGGAACAGGCAGGAGGTATCTCTGTTATAGCGTGCTTCACATTCAATCCCCTGTACAGGCAGTTCGCCGTAATGGTAACACCGAAAAGGAGACCCTTTATGATTGGAACAACGATGTCCGTGGTTGTAACGGATTTGCCTATTCCGCCCAGGAAGTTGTCGAGCGGTATGCTCGTGGCTGTCCACGCAACCGCATAGCCCCCGAATATGGCGGCGGTATCAAATACGATAAACAGGCACAACATCGATATCGTAATACCGAGTAATCGCGGCAAACAGATGAGCCTGGCAGGATCGATACCCATCATCTCTATTGCATCGACCTCTTTGAGTATTGTCATGTACCCGGTCTCGATAGTAACGGCTATAGCAGAACGCAGAATCACTATGATAGCCACAAAAAAAGGCCCGGTCTCTCTAATGATCAATATGACGGCAAGATCACTCAGCATGCTTGGATCTTCGATCTGTCCACTGAACGCGGCGGCCTTGACGATCACCGCACTTCCGGCGACAAGAGCGACAAGAATCACAAGAGGGAGCGCCTGAATTGCCGTAAAATAGACCTGTTCCGCCGTGGTCCTCCGGATCAGGCTGCGCCCGCTCTTGTCCCTGTGAAAGAGAAGGGCCAGCATTCTCCATGTAAAGGCGGAAAGTTCCAAGAAATGATTACCACTTCTGATTGTCTTTCTTCCGATATTTCCTGCAAGCCCGGTCATGATTTTTCAGCGCCCCTCAATCTGTCTCCGATCATCCCTGCGACTGCGGCCAGCTCCCTGCTCTTAAAAACAAACGACAGTCCGCCGTAGATCGCGACTCCCCCCAAAACAGAGAGCCCCACATACAAGATAAGGCGTATGAAATCAGTCTCGCCTTCCAGCCCGGTCATCCCCACAAACAACCATATCCCGCACCCCATGAGAACCGACGCAGCGCTTGATATTGCCGCCGATTTCAGGATACTGCCTGCTCCAATACGCCCCAGCCGCTTTTTTAAGAACCATACCAGCAGTATCAGGTTGAGCATGGAGGACAATGAAGTCGCCAGAGCCAATCCTCCGTGGCGCATCGGCCCCATCAGCAAGAGAGACAACCCGATGTTCGCCAACATCGACAGGCAAGCCACCTTCACGGGTGTCTTTGTATCCTGAAGGGCATAAAAGGTGGATACAACCACACGCACGCCGGAAAATGCCCATAACCCCAAAGCGTAATAGAGCAGGGCATCCGCGGTCAACCGTGTAGTCTCAGCGTCAAATGCCCCCCTTTTGAAAAGGAGTTCAATAATGGGTACCCTTAAGACAATAAGACCGATCATCGCGGGGATCGTAATAAAAAACACAAACCTCAGGGCATATGCAAAGGTATCCTGCATGGCATCCATATCATCTGCGGCAGCCTGCCGCGAAAGACTGGGCAGGACCGCCGTGCCAACAGCAATGGCAAAAATCCCTAAGGGAAATTGAACCAGTCGATCAGCGTAATAAAGATATGATATGCTCCCTTCGGCCAGGAGAGAGGCAAGCAGGGTGCCAACGAGGATATTGACCTGGTAGACGGCGGATCCCAGCACGGCAGGCATCATCAACAAGCCTATCCGTTTAATTGCCGGATGGCGCCATGGGGCCTTTTTCCAGAAATGGAAACCTTTTCTGAGCAAAAAGGGTATCTGGAGCGCCAGTTGCAGCGCCCCCCCTATCAGGACGCCTATTGCCAGAGCTACAACCGGTTTTTCAAAGACGGATGAAAGCGTAAAGATCGAAAAAATCATGGCGAGATTGAGAAAGACAGGGGCCAGCGCGGGGGCCGCAAAGTGCCCCAGCGCATTCAGTATTCCCATGCTCAAGGCCACAAGTCCGATAAAAAAGATATAGGGGAACATGATTCTCGTGAGAAGGACTGTTATCTCGTACTTCTCGGCGGAAAGAGCAAAACCGGGAGCCATAACCCTTACAATAAGAGGGGCAAAGAGTATCCCAAGGAGAGTGACTGCCGTCAGGATCAGCGAAAGGAGATGAAAAACTGAGCCGGCAAGCTCCAGGGCGTCTTTCCGGCCCCGTCCTGCCAGATACTCAGTAAATACCGGAATAAATGCTACTGTGAGCGAACCCTCTGCAAACAGCCTTCTCAGAAGATTAGGAATCCTGAAGGCCACAAAAAACGCATCAGCGGACAGGCCTGCTCCAAAAAACGACGCTATCACCATATCCCGGATAAATCCGAGGATACGGCTCAACAAGGTTGCACTCCCCACAACACCCGCAGCCCTGGTCAGCTCTTTTTTTTCAGACATACAGGCCCCTGTTTTACAACTGAAGAAACCGTTCACAGTTGTCGGTTCACAGTGCACAGTTTTTCGAACTGTGCGGTTAGCTTTTAGCTATTAGCGTTTAGCTTTGAAAAATCAAGGCATTACGTTAATTAGAAGTTGCACCCAATGGATGAAAGTTTGTAATAGCAAAACATTCTGTAATCATTAAACTAATAGCTAACCGCTAATCGCTTAACTTAGGCGCTATAATAATCACGAAGTCCGGAGTTAAACCTTGACAACATATCAGGACTGTGGTTAATAAAATAGTTTTTGATAAGGAATGCAAAGGAGGCATCATCATTGGCAAATCATAAGTCAGCCATAAAAAGAGCAAAACAGAACGTTATTCGCAACTTGAGGAACAAAGCCGTCCGGACCCGGGCAAAAAATGCTGTCAAGAATACCTGTAACGCGATTCAGGGGAACTCCAAAGAGGAGGCAATAGCCGCTCTTAAGATCGCCATACCTATTATCCACAAGGCTTCCGGCAAGAAGGTTATTCACAAAAATACGGCCGCAAGACAGATCTCCCGCCTCACAAGACACGTGAACGCCCTCGCGTAACAAGGGTTGACGGCGAAGACCTTCAGCATCTCAAAAAGACTGAAAGATGCTGTTATGTATCTTTTGAGCCGCACGCCTGGAAAGCACCTGGATTGCCGCTTTCTTGTTTGCCTCTGTTTTCAGCTTGTCGGTCTCAACCGCATAGTCTTGTTTTTCGACAAACGACCTGTTACACCAGAGAATCTCGCCGTTGTCAGTTCTTTGAAGTTCCACATCAATGGTGATAACAACGCGTTCTTCCGCGGAAACGACTTCCGGGGTGTGCGCTATGCTCGCGGATCTGATCCCCGTAATTATTCCGGTCAAAACCACGTCGCTCTCTTTCTTTTTTACGATGGCGAGATATTTGCTTCTCGTGAATTCGTAGATGAAATCATCTGTGAAGCAGTTTTCTATTCCGGATTCTGATGTTTTGTTTTCAAAGACCGGGATTGCAATAGAATGGATATCAGGAGGAAGGTTATTCTCCGTTCCCGCAAACCTATATCCACAGGAAACCATTACTGCCGTAAGAAGAAACAGTATCAGAGGCATAAGCGTAACGGTTCCCCTCCCGGCGGGGAAAGTCAGGAGAGAAAAAAAGCGTAAGGGCTGCCTCGTATCACGAAACATAGTCTTGTCTTTTACATGATTGACGGATTCCGGTGGTTCTTCGGCGATCATCAGGCAACAATATTGACCAGTTTTTTCTTTACCACAATAACCTTTTTTACCGGGCGTCCGCCAAGATATGAAATGATCCGCTCATTGGAAAGCGCGGCGGATTCAATCTGCTCATCGCCGGCATCTGCTGCAATCGTAAAACGGCTTCGCACCTTTCCATTTACCTGCACCACAACCAGACGATCTTCTTCCCTGATGGCGTCTTCCCGATATTCGGGCCACTTCACAGTCAGGACACTCCCCTTGTGGCCAAGCTTCTCCCACAATTCATCTGCGATATGAGGAACAAAAGGTCCGAGGAGGAGGACGACGCTCTCAAGCGCAAACCGAATCACGGAGCAGGTGACCGCATCAGAACCGAAATTCTCCCTTACCCCGTAAAGCGTGTTCACGAGTTCCATTATGCTGCTGATAGCTGTATTAAAATGGAATCTTCCATCAATATCCCTTGTAACCTTCTTTATGGTTTCGTGGGTCTTTTTGCAGACAGACTGCAGATCTCCCGTGAGGTTCTCCTTGTCGTCAAGCGGCGCTGTCCCGGCGACCGCATCGGCATAATCGCGGACGAGCCGCCACACACGATTCAGGAACCTGTATGCACCCTCAACGCCCTGGTCGCTCCAGTCAAGGTCCCGTTCAGGAGGGGCGGCAAACAGACAAAAAAGGCGCAGCGTGTCGGCCCCGTATTTCCTGATCAGGAGCGCGGGGTCGACTACATTCTTTTTTGATTTCGACATCTTTTCAATCCGGCCGCAAACCACCTTTTCACCGCACAGCCTGCATGTCCGGGTTTCGTCCGCGCCGGATAATACCTGATCCGGAAAAACAAAGCCATGCTCCGGGCACCTGAGTGTCTCCTTGCATACCATTCCCTGGGTGAGTAATCGATCAAACGGCTCCGGATATTCGACCAACCCCAACTCCCTCAGTACCCTGGTGAAGTACCGGGCATAAAGAAGATGGAGGATTGCGTGCTCAATGCCGCCTATATATTGATCAACAGGCATCCAGTATTTGACGCATTCAGGGTCAAGCATCCCGTTCTCATAACGGGGACTGCAATACCGCTCAAAATACCAGGAAGACTCCACAAAGGTGTCCATCGTATCTGTCTCTCTCTTGCAGTCAGGGTTCCCGCACACGGGACACGATGTCTTTGTGAAAGATTCAAGGCTTACAAGCGGGGACTTGCCGTCTTCGCCGAATTCTACATCCTCCGGGAGGATAACCGGGAGGTCTTCTTCCCTGACAGGCACTACGCCGCAATCCTTGCAATAGACCACAGGGATGGGAGCGCCCCAGTATCTCTGACGCGATATGCCCCAGTCCCTGAGTCTGTAATTTACTGTTTTTCGCCCTTTTCCTTCCTTTTCCAGATAGTCGGCAATCGCACCCTGCGCCTTGATGTTCTCCATCCCGTCAAACATCTGCGAATTCATCAGGACGCCGTCACCCGTGTATGCCTCTGTCATGGAGCCGGGGTCAATGGTCTCATTGGCAGGCTGTATCACCACAACTCTCTTCAGACCGTATTTTACGGCAAACTCAAAGTCACGCTGGTCGTGTGCGGGCACGGCCATTACAGCGCCTGTGCCATACGCTGCCAGAGCAAAACTTGCGGCAAAGATCGGCATCTTCCACCCTGTAACAGGATTGATACAATACGCCCCTGTAAAAACACCTTCCTTAACATAGTCATCTGATTGGATAGAACTCTTGTTCCGGCGCCTCATACGTTCCACAAACGATCTGACGTGAGCCTCCTTTCCCGTCCCCGCAGAAAGCTCCGTCACAAGCGGGTGTTCCGGCGCAAGGCTCATGAACGTAGCGCCAAAAAGCGTATCCGCCCGTGTAGTAAAGACCGTTATTGAACCCCCTTTTTCAAGAAGAAACCGGATCTCAACGCCGCTGCTTTTTCCTATCCAGTTCTTCTG
>MAXM01000360.1 GCA_001751015.1 Desulfobacterales bacterium C00003106 | reverse complement strand
GTATTTCGGTATTAAGGAAGCCATAGTAATTGATGATTATCCTGACTACATAAAAGGACCATGTGTATTAGTGTTACAGAAAGATTCTGAGATTAATCCGATCCATGTGGTATGGGGAATTCCCAAAGGCGCCAGGTCGCCAGCTGTTTTGGTTACTGCATACAGGCCGGATCCAGCCAAATGGTCAAGTGATTTCATAAGGAGAATGTCATGAGGAAGAGACAACATAAAAAATTAGTACACGAAGGACAATATGTGGCCGAAGTTGAAATCGAACTGATTGATACTGATGAAGGTTGGTCGCCTTATTTGTCCCTTGATGATGCATTGAAGCTTGATGATGTGCGAGATGCTCTTCGTAGAGGGGATTTGCACAAAGCAGGTCGACTCGCTCGTGTTTTTACTTTGACCCCTCTCGCACTTGATACCGCCGGAGAACAAGGCGCTGCGCCTGATCGCCAACAGCTCGGCGGTTTTTGAAATGCTCTGCTCCGCATCAAAGTAGATGGTTTTTCAAGGTGTTAGTGTCCCGCAGTGTTGGGGTCAGGTGACCGGCATGTTCGGCACAATTGAGAGGACAACAAGATGAATTCACAGGCATGGGGAGCGAGAAAGGTAGTTATAGTTGGTGCAGGTTCCGTTGGTGCAACGTTTGCTTATGCGCTTGCCCAAAGCGGGATATCCGATGCAATCATACTGATTGACCATAACCGTGATCTTGCACAAGGGCAAGCGCTTGATCTTGCTCATGGCTTTCCGTTTTTTCCGCCAGTGGAGATACGGGCCGGTGAAGCTGCTGATTTCGCAGATGCACAAGTCATCGTCATCACGGCTGGAGCCAAGCAGCAAGCCGGCGAATCGCGTCTCGATCTCCTTCAGCGAAACGCTGTCATAGTCGAGAGCATTGTGGATGACATTGTCAGCAGAAACTCCTCCGCCGTCATAGTTGTCGTCAGCAATCCGGTTGATGTTCTTACACAGATTGCTCTCAAGCGGACAGAATGGGATCGAAGTCGCGTGCTTGGGTCAGGCACAGTCTTGGACAGTGCCCGTTTCAGGTATCTCTTGAGTCAGTGCTCTGATATCGACGTGCATAATGTCCACGCCTATATCCTGGGCGAACATGGTGACAGTGAGTTCGCGGCTTGGTCGCAAACCCACGTTGCGGGTATGTCCATCAATAAGTATTGCCCCATTTGCGCGAAATGTGGCGACTGGAAGGCCAAACGGGCTCGCATGGTTGAGGAGGTGAGGAGTTCTGCCTACCACATTATTGATTATAAAGGAGCCACGTATTTTGCAATCGGATTGGCCCTCGTCCGCATTGTCGGAGCTGTTCTCCGAAACCAGAAAACTGTCCTGACAGTATCAACTCTTCTGACCGGTGAATACGGTGTTGAGGATGTATGTTTGAGCGTGCCTGCAGTGGTTTCTCGAGTAGGGGTTGAACGGATTGTGGAAGGCGAACTGTCAGCGGAAGAACGCAAATCACTTTCCCGATCCGCCTTGATTTTGCGGGACACACTGGAAAAGTTACACTCGATGTGAATGCCGAACAAAATCGCTGTACCTGGGCACAGGCGGTTTTTTTCTAACTGCTAACTGCTTCACTGAGGTATAAAATGAATACTGCTTCAGACGATGTCCCTCAGGGAATTATAGCCTCCATTGTCAATAAATTCTTGACTTCCCAGTTGTCGATTATCCTCATTGTCCTCGCATTCTGTATGGGCGTTGCGGCTATCCTGGTTACCCCGCGCGAAGAAGAACCCCAGATAATCGTGCCGTTGGCTGACATCTACGTGCAATCGCCCGGAGCCAGCGCCGAGGAGGTGGAGAAGCTGGTTGCGACTCCCCTTGAAAAGCTGCTCTGGCAGATCGATGGCGTCGAATATGTCTATTCCATGTCCCGCCGCGATATGGCTGTTATTACAGTTCGGTTCTATGTGGGTGAGGACAGGGAAGAATCACTTGTCAAGCTTCACAACAAGATCAGCATGAATATCGACCGGGCCCCGCCTATCGTGCGTGGCTGGGTAATCAAGCCAATAGAGATAGATGATGTGCCGATCGTTAATCTGACCCTTTGTTCAGACATATATGATGATCACGAGTTGCGCCGTATAGGTGAAGAGGTAATCTCAAGGCTGGAAGAGATCGAGGATATCTCGCGGACAACTGTTACCGGCGGCCGGAGACGGGAGGTGCGGGTTGAACTCGATCCTGAGAGAATGACCGGCCTGGGAGTATCCCCTTTGGAAGTGGAACGGGCCCTTGCCGGCGCTGACGCCTCAATAACCGCCGGCTCATTTGCACAAATGAACAAAGAGATCACGGTAAGCAGTGATTCGTTTATCGCTGCCTGTCAGGATGTCGAAAAACTGATGGTCTCTGTTTATGATGGCAGACCTGTTTATGTGCGCGACATGGCAAGGGTCATTGACGGACCGGAAGAGACGCAAAACTACTCCCGAATCGGCTTCCCGGATGGCAAAACCATGCCTGCCGTAACGCTGGCCCTGGCCAAGAAAAAGGGAACAAATGCGGTTGTTGTTGCCGGAAATATTCTAAAAAAAGTGGAGGAATTGAAAAAGACCCTTATCCCGGACGGGGTAAGGGTGGAGATTACCAGAAATTATGGCAGGACCGCCGACCAGAAGGTGGATGACCTGTTGGGCTCGCTCCTTTTTGCCATTATTGCCGTTGTCTGCCTGATTGCTTTCACTATGGGGTGGAGGGAGGCTGCGGTGGTGGCATTGGCTGTGCCCATAAGCTTTTCCCTGGCCCTGTTTGTAAACTATCTTTTCGGTTATACAATTAATCGTGTCACTCTTTTTGCCCTGATCCTCTCCCTTGGTCTGGTCGTGGACGACCCGATTACCAACGTGGACAATATCCAGCGTCATATCCTGATGCGCAAGAGAAAACCGCTTCAAGCAACGGTTTATGCCGTGAACGAAGTACTGCCCCCGGTTATAATGTCCACGCTGGCGATCATTGTCTCCTTTGCGCCCCTTTTTTTCATTACCGGCATGATGGGTCCCTACATGGCGCCAATGGCAGCCAATGTGCCTCTCGCGGTGACCTTTTCCACCCTGAGCGCCTTGACCCTGGTCCCCTGGCTTTCCTACCATCTGCTCAAACGGTTTGGTGAAAAGAGCGGCATTAAAGGCGCAGAAACGGGCGCACGGGATGTCACTCCCGAGTGGATCAAACAGGGATATCGCAGGATCGTGGCGCCGTTTCTGGAATCACAAAAAAAAAGAGCAGGCCTTGCTGTCGCAGTTATCCTTTTGATGCTTATCTCTATTTGTCTGGCGCTTTTTCGGCTGGTCCCCCTGAAGATACTTCCTTTTGACAACAAGGATGAATTCCAGATCGTCATTGACATGCCTGAAGGCACAACACTCGAGACAACGGACAGAGTTGTGAAGGCATTTGAGACATATTTGCAGCAGGTTGCGGAAGTGACCAATTTTGTTTGTTATGTGGGCACTGCCTCGCCCATGGATTTTAACGGACTGGTGCGGCATTACTATCTGCGAGATGGTGGCAATGTGGCGGATATCAGGGTAAACCTGACTGACAAGACAGAACGTAAAGACCAGAGCCACGAAATAGTCCTCCGGTTGCGTAAAGACCTTGAAAAAATAGCGGAGCGCCTGGATGCGAACATCAAGATTGTGGAGTCGCCACCCGGCCCGCCGGTTATCTCCACAATAGTTGCAGAGATCTATGGCGACCCTGACAAATCGTATCACGATCTCATTTCGGCTTCCGCATCTGTCAGAAAGATAATGAGCGAAGAACCGTTTGTGGTCGATATTGACGACACGATTGAGACGCCGATAGACAAGGTTAATTTTGTTCTTGACAAGGAAAAGGCTGCATTGCACGGGGTTTCGACTGACGCCGCGCTTCACACGATCAGGCTGGCCCTTACCGGAACCACTCCTGCGACAGTGCACTTGGCCGGTGAACGACAGCCGCTCCTTATCAGATTGATCCTGCCGCGTGCGGAAAGATCGAGCCTGACGGACCTCTCCCGTATCTCGGTGAAGACTTCCGCCGGTCAGATGGTTCAGCTCGGCGAACTCGGCGAGTTTGTCCGTATTCCCCAGGATCAGACAATCTATCACAAAAATCTGAACAGGGTCGTATATCTCTTTGGAGAAATGGCAGGCCGTGCGCCTGCTGAAGCGATTCTCGACATGGGGTCAAGGCTGAAAGAGAATCCTCTTCCCGATGGAATCAGGGTCGAATGGGCAGGTGAAGGCGAGTGGGAGATCACTCTGCGTGTTTTTCGGGACCTGGGGGTTGCCTTTGGAGCGGCGCTTGTCGGTATCTGTATCCTGCTGATCATCCAGACAGGCTCTTTTTCCATACCCATTGTCATAATGATGGCAATCCCTCTTACCATAATCGGTATCATGCCCGGATTCTGGGTCCTGAATCTTGTCACCAATCATCCAATAGGAGGCTTTGAAAACCCCGTGTTTTTCACCGCCACCTCCATGATCGGAATGATCGCTCTCGGGGGGATTGTGGTGAGAAATGCAATTGTCCTTGTCGAATTCATTCGTCATGCCACAGCAGGAGGACTCGTGTTAAAAGAGGCTATATTGCGATGCGGAGCCATACGATTCAGGCCGATAGTCCTCACCGCAGCCACCACGGCCCTCGGAGCCCTGCCCATCACACTCGACCCGATATTTTCCGGCCTGGCCTGGGCCTTGATCTTCGGACTCTTTGCCTCCACGGCGTTTACACTCGTGATTGTACCCGTAGTCTACTACACGCTCTTTGCAAAGGCTTCTGATTAGGAAGGGGGAAAGTTATTTCGTCCCCGTTCCTTAGCTAAAAAAATCAAACAGATAACAATACATTCAGCTAAGAGCTAAGTGTTGTCGCTTTGAGCTGTGAGAGTCGTCAAAACATCAATTGACAGGAGAAGCAAGGCGCTTGCCGCTTGTGTGCATCCTGCCGGAGTCCCAGAGTGATCCGCGAGTTTTGCTTCAGGTATTCAAGAAAGCCCTTGTTGACAGCGCGGTTGTGTTTGTGGGCGGAGCCGACAGCGCTATAGATGTTACCGGTATAAAAGCCGAGTTCAAAAATGGTGATAAGCCCGCCAAGGCAATTCTGGCCGTGGTCAAATGCTTCATACGCCGCATACATCATGGCGCTGTTCAGGATAAAGGCCACGGTTGCATCCCGGTATCTCCCGCAGTACAGATGACCTGCCCCGGGAATGATTGCGAGTATGCCTGCAACGGCCGGGCTTTTGGTTTTTATGTCGCCTTTCCAGCTCATCTCGCGGGAAAGGTCTTCCAGTCGATATCTCTCCCTGTTCTTCTTGCTGATCAATTCGAAAGACTCAGCCGCATCTTCCCAGTCATCGAGTTCAAGATATATCCATCCGCGCAGATAATACGCCCTGTCAGCGATATCAGTATCCAGGGCCGCTTCCGCTATCCCGGTCAGGCATTTGACAGCCTTGAGCAGGCTTCCCATCCGGACAAGGGAATCGCAGATTCTAAACCGTGTCTCGGTTGCAAGCTCGCTCAAAGGAAATTGAGCCAAAAAGGCCTTAAAGGCGGAAATTGCTTGCTCGAATTTTTTCCCCTTGAAATAAGAAAGCCCGATCTTATGCGTAGCTGCTTCCTTACGGGGATCATCCGGAAAGAAATAGATAAACCGTTCGTATTCTCCTACAGCCCTGAAGAATTCTCCTGCGCGAAAATACTGCTCGGCGAATTGAAACTGACCGTCTGCGTCAGTTATCATGACAGGTTCAGCAAGGACCGTGTCGGTATGCAGTAGGGGTGCAAAGAGGCAGCCGAGAAATAGAATAATCGACAATAGTCTGCTATGCGCAATCCGTAATCGCCGGGCAGTCATAAAGTTACTTTCCGAAGACAATCATCTCTGCAGTTCATCATACCACCAGAAATCATTGTTTTCCAGAGGATCGTAGAACCTGTAGTGATCACCAACAAGAATCGCCGGGACCCGTCTCATCTCGTCCGCTTCGTGCAAGAGACGGTCACAGGTCATCATCCAGCCAATAATAAGACCGTGTTTTTCAAAGGATTGAATGCTGTACTGCGAGCAGCTCGGATACATGGGACACCTGTCGCCGTCTACAGGAGAAATAAAGTCCCTGAAAATTACGACAAGATCTCTGACCGGATTCACTGACGATTGACGCGGCCTGGAATATCCATTACCAGAGCTTTCTTCCCATGGGCCGTTGAATGCGTCATCGCCGGATTTCGCCGCTTCAGCAAAGAGAAACAAAAAACAGAGCATCAGCAAAAAAGGTGGTATAATTCTGATAAATCCCATTTCACCGCCACCCACTTTTTTGAACAAACAAGAACTTCATTATGAAAAAGAGGGCATCCTTCATTTTGTAGTTTACACTTTTCGGGAAAGACCAAATTCCCAACAATTTTTTTGAGCCCCCTGTAAAGCCTTATTTTCAGGGGTTCTACATGTCATGAAAAAAATCAGGATTTTTGCAAGAACCCGAAAAGTGTAAACTACTTTTGGGGTTTTATGAAGGATGCCAAAAAATCGACTGATCTCTGACTGATTCAACACTGTCGGCAATCTTTTCCGTTTTTTCGAGCGGGTTGCGTCGATGTAACCGTTAAGCGGCATATCTAAAACATGTTTGTAAAGAAAAAGAATCGCATTAAGCGCCTGATTCTGTGTTGAAGGCGCCACATTCCTGTTAACCGCCAGATGACTTAAAAACCGTTCGATCTCTGGTTTACCCATTTCCCGAGGATGCCGGGTCCCATTAAAGCGGATATAATCCAATATCCAT
>MAXM01000359.1 GCA_001751015.1 Desulfobacterales bacterium C00003106 | reverse complement strand
GCCTGAAGCTGTGATGCATAGTTGCGAAAGTTATTTCGTCCCCGTTTCTAACTGATTCCAACGGAGATAGAGATTGTGAACCAGCATGTGGTGAATTCAAACAAAGGCTACATCCAGGATGAAGTTGAATTGATTGAGACCTCCGGAGAGATGCCGGAAGTGAGTTATTATGAATCCATCTCCTATCTGACCCAAAAGGAAGAAGGACCGCAACTGACACTTACGCCATCTGATATCAAAGATCTTGAACACGCGGTATGTAAGAGATACAACAACATTATTCTGCGCGATCTTGACTACGCGAACAGGGGCAACGATATATTCAGAGGAATGAAGAGGGCGATTATAAATTATGCGCGGATGAAAAAATATCAAAATGCGAAAAAGAAAAGGTCTGCCGGGTGGCGGGAAGATATCGGTCATGCCCTTTCCGACTATATCCGTAGAGAGGCCAGCGATATATCAAAAGGGAGACGATATACCACGATAAACTGCATACGTGAGGATTTGGAACAATTCGCGAAGGAACTCGGTGCAGATATTGATGCTGAATGTATTAACCTCGCCTATGAGCAGATTCCCCTGACATTTGATGAGGTGTACCGTGCGACACTCCTTGCTGAAAGGGATGATTATCCATTTAAACGACTTGAAGACAAAGGGGATTGTCTGGAAATCCAAATATTGAATGAAAAACAACAATTTCCTGTCTCTCTCAAGTTGGTGTGCGAGGCGGGAGAAAAAGAAAGAAAAGTGATGCGGTCGAAAGCAAAGGCGATCTATCAGTCCATACGCAAGAAGGAACTGAAATAGCCTCAAGGAATTGAAAGCACTCACTATTTCATCCCCGTTCCTAATTTTCATGGCAAAACAGAGCGTACGTTGAATTTCATGATTCGTTCACCAGCGGTTGCAGGGCTTTTTTATCCTGATGACGCCGTGCAACTCCGTAATACTATTGAAGGCTGTATCGAGCCGGCCGCAAGGAAAAGAACGGCTGTGGGAGCAATATCCCCTCACGCCGGATACATGTACTGCGGGAAAGTCTGCGGGAAAGTCTTCTCACGGATAAAGATCCCAGAAAGCGTTATTATTCTCGGGGTGAATCACGCCGATATTGGAAATGACGTCTCGGTTGCGTCAGAGGGTCTATGGGACATGCCGTGTGGCGGTGTGAGGATCAATTCCAGACTTGCTCAGGCCATTCTAAGAGCCAATTCTCTTTTCGTGGCCGACAACGAGGTTCACGAAATGGAACACTCTGTTGAAGCGCAGATTCCTTTCCTGCGATACTTCCGATCTGATCTGAGCTTTGTGCCTATCATATTCAAACAGTTATCTTACGAAAAGTGCCGGCTGCTTGCAAAGAGCCTGGCTATGGCAATTGATTCATACAAAAAAGACGTTCTTGTAGTTGCAACCACGGACATGACCCATTACGAATCCCGGGAAACAACAACCATGAAAGACCGCCTCGCCATTGACCGGATAAGCGCTTTGGACGCAAAAGGGCTCTTTGAAACAGTGCGCCGTGAGCAGATATCGATGTGCGGTTCAGTCCCATGCACAATAGCGATAGCCACATGCAAAGCGCTTAAGGCAACCAAGGCTGCTCTCGTGTCGTATGCCACATCCGACCAGGTAAGCGGGAACCATGATCAGGTAGTAGGCTATGCAGGTTTTGTCATAACTTAATCCACTATTTTTCGTTAACCGTTCAGGACTATGGCTGGATGTTCGTTAAACTCTGAACCTGTCGACTGTCACCAAGGCATTTTGTCTTGACTTTTTTCTTTCGGTTTCATATAGGGAACGGGGACGAAATAACTTGCCCAAGTAGGCGCATAGATTTGGGTCAAATTTGTTCGATCTCAAATCACAAAAGTTGATGGAATAGCAAGCTATTTTGATGCTTTTGGGATTTGAGATCGGGCAAAGGTGGCCTGAAGCTGTGATGCATATTTGTGGAAGGTTATTTTTTGCCGAGTCCTTAGCATATTAGTTTTTTGGGGGATCGTCTAGTGGCAGGACAGTGGACTCTGGATCCATAAACCGAGGTTCGAATCCTCGTCCCCCAGCCATTTCTTATTAATTCCATTCTGTTTGTTTTTTCGCTAACTATATTCCGTTCATATCCGATAAGATAACTATCAGCAACCAGGGGCGGACAAAGGCTCCTGCTTGCGAAAAAAGATTCGACGGGTTCTTGGGAAGCCGTCAGATCTAAATGGCCGGATTTCGATAGCAGAGCTGAAATTTTATCGGAGGTGATATGAAGAAGGATGCCGAAAGTAAGATCCTGAAGGATCTTGCACTTATTGAATATTTCATTAATTATCAATCCTCTCTTGATTGCAAATTCAATAACTGCCCGAACATCTCAAGATTTGCCGTTTCCCGTCACACTCAATGGATAGGCTGGCTCATAGATCCGCATGCCGACGATTTGAATTATTAGGCATCGCTCAATCC
>MAXM01000358.1 GCA_001751015.1 Desulfobacterales bacterium C00003106 | reverse complement strand
ACCAAAGGCAGTTAAGATTATCCCTTAACTGCCTTTTCTTGTTTGGGGTTAACGTGAGCGACTGCGGTCCATATTTAGGTGGGCAACCATCTGGCCTTGGTGTTGATTACTGCTATATATCTATACACAGCCTTCCCAAAAAACTCTTTTGATTGCATTATGATATCTATACTCTCAGCTACGTCTCCTTGACCCATCGTTCCAATGCTTCATAGGTTGGTTTTTGTGGGCAGGGGGACATCTCAACATGTAAACTTTACATTACAGTCCGTGCGTGCTAAGGACCGCCTATGACAAGAGGGGGTTGATTGATAACTTTAAATGTTGAGAGCTGCACTTTGGCGGGGCATTCTTCGAATAGCCCGGATTCTTTCCAGAACAGGCGGATGCGAGTAGGTTAGAAATACTTTAAGCGGGTGGGGCGTCAGATTTGCGAGGTTTTCAACAGTCAGCTTTTTCAACGCTGAAATCATTGATCCCGGTTTTCTGTATGTTCCAACTGCATATGCGTCAGCTTCGTATTCACGTCTTCTGGAAAGCATTTTACTAAAAATGGAGACAACCACATTGATGGGGGCATAGAGGAAGGCGAAGAATATCAGACTTGCGTATATTGAAGTGGTTTGCATCTTGAAGGCGGAAAAAAGGCCCTTGTTGTTTATGAAAAAAGAAATCAAAAAGAACATCAAGCCCGTAGTCATAATCGACATCAGTACAGATTTGAAAATGTGTTTCTTCTTGTAATGTCCCATTTCATGGGCAAGGATAGAAACAAGTTCGTCTACCGAGTGCTTCTCTATCAGCGTGTCAAATAGAAGGATTCTGCGGAATCTTCCAAATCCTGTGAAGAAAGCGTTTGTTTTGGTGGAGCGTTTGGAAGCATCCATTCTAAAAACGCCTTTCATCCTAAAATTTTGTGATCGGGCGTAGTTTTCAATAGCTGTTTTAAGCTCGCCGTCTTCCAGAGGGTAAAACTTATTGAACAATGGCAGTATAACGACAGGGGCAAAAAACGTAAGTACTATTTGCAACAGGACCACCGCAACCCAGCAGTAGAGCCAAGCCCAGTTTCCGGCTTTGCCGAAAAACCACAAAACGATAGAAAACACGGTTCCACCAATCATGGCGGTCAACAGCCAACTTTTCAATACGTCTAAGGCAAATGTCCTTACAGTGGTTCGATTGAACCCGTATTTTTCTTCAATGACAAAGGTGCTGTAGGCTAAAAAGGGAATAGAGATTATTTGGGAAGCCAGCATTAGAATTCCCGCAAAGATAAGCCCTGTGGAAATAGGGCCGAAGTTAAAGCTTCTTGCAATCTGGTCGACCAGGTTGAAGCCACCGATCAGAATGAAGGCGACCGTAATCGGTGTCGTGATTGTGCCGCTAATTATTTCAAACCGCGTGTTTTCTTTCAGATAATCCTGGGTTTTCTTATATTCTTCAGCATCGTAGTAGCCTTTATATTCTTCAGGCAGATCGCTTTTTGCGTGCCTTACATTGAGCGTCTCCACCACGATATCCAAAAGATAATTGCCAATGATAATAGAAAGAATAATGGTCAAGTAAATGTTCATGAATGGAGTAAGTAATAATTCTTGCTAAGGAGCCTACGCATAAACTCTCAATATACTATAATATCTGACAGTTAAATCTTACCGGACTATGTGTCAATTTTGTAAATATTACTTTTATTTTTACTTTAAATGGCTATTTTTGATCAAAAAGAAGTAATATTCTGTTAAATTTTACAACATTTTACAATAAGAAACGTTTATAACTTGTTGCTTTTGCAGGCATAACATAGTTTATGCGTAGGCTCTAAGGGTTCGCTCAAAAATAGATTTACATTGGACCCGTGCCTAAAATCTGACACTTATTATCTCGATGTAAGGCGCGTAAGACGAACAGCCGTCCTTTACAAACTTCAGACGAGGACACTCAACTCGCCAGCCTTCCGGGCTGTGATTAAGCACGGCTGTTTCCATTTGAAAGGGTTTCCAGTCAGGTAGATAGTCCACAGTATAAGCGAGAACTATAGAACTATACCTCCTCAAAGTCGTATTATACTGCAAGCCACCTTCTCACCATATCGGCCTTACTTCCAATCAATCCTGCTGTGAGGAAAGGCAAATAGGGGTCTTCATTCTTGACAACGATAATCCGTGTGTGAAGAATGAAGACCTGACCCCGGTCTGTTCGCTAACTATCTCTAAAGCATCGCGAATATCTAAAGTTAATCTTTGTCGAATTCCAATTGCTTTATCCAGTGATTCGCAACCTTTTTGGTTTCCTCGAACTTCACGGCTTCAAGCAGGGCATTGCGTGATTTTCCGGCATCCTTTAACTCATAATAGGCCAGTCCAAGCATTAGGTAGGCATTGCC
>MAXM01000357.1 GCA_001751015.1 Desulfobacterales bacterium C00003106 | reverse complement strand
AATAAGTCTGGATGGCCTCTTTTTTTTATTGACAGGCACTTGTTATTTCAATGACCGTGTTCAAATTTTCAACCTGTGCGGTTAGCCATTAGCCGTTAGCATTAAGCTAACCGCACGGCTTGCAAATTTTTGGCTTGAACTTTTCGACTGTTATGGTAGTTATAGCAGTTCATTCAACCGAGTTATAAATAGAGCAAAGAGGTATCAACCTTATGGCAAGATGGGATAAGAAGAGGGGCGTTCTCGTACACGAACACACGAAATTCTGGAAGCACCGGCTATGTGAAGTAGATCAGCCAAACCTGCAGAGAAATATCTTTCCGTATGATGAGGTCAGCCGGATCGATTTTGATTTCAAACTGGTTGCACCTGACCCGGCAGAGGAGTTTCTCATCACTGACACGACCTTCAGGGATGGCCAGCAGGCCCGGCCTCCTTATACTGTGGAGCAGATCTCCCGTGTCTTTGATTTCCTGCATCGTTTGGCAGGACCGAACGGCATCATCCGCCAAAGCGAGTTTTTTCTCTACAGCAAAAAGGACAAAGATGCCCTGGTAGAGTGCATGGAGAAAGGGTACAGATACCCGGAGATTACCGGGTGGATCCGCGCCAACGAAAATGATCTGGAACTGGTCAGGGAGATGGGGCTCAAGGAGACCGGCATCCTGACGTCGGTCTCTGATTACCACATCTTTCAGAAGCTGAATATGACCAGAAAACAGGCAATGGACCGCTACCTTTCGATCGTCAAAAAGGCACTTGACATGGGGATTGCACCGAGGTGTCACTTTGAGGATATCACAAGGGCGGATATTTTCGGATTCTGTGTCCCTTTTGCCATTGAGTTGATGAAGCTTGGGGATGAAGCAGGCGTCGACGTCAAGATCCGCATGTGCGACACACTCGGTTTTGGCGTTACCTATCCTGGGGCCGCCCTTCCAAAAAGTGTGCCCAAATTGGTAAGGGCGATGATAGAAGATGCGGGTGTGCCCGGTCGTCTTCTGGAATGGCACGGCCACAATGATTTCCACAAGGTACTCATCAACGCCACGACATCATGGATTTACGGCTGCGGCGCTATCAACGGGACCCTGCTCGGCTTTGGGGAGCGGACCGGCAACGCGCCTATTGAAGCCGTTATCATCGAATATATAGCCCTCACAGGAAGCGCCAACGGCATTGATACTACCGTGATCAAGGAAATCGGCGAGTACTTTGAACAGGCATTGTCCTATCACATCCCGCCCAATTATCCTTTTGTAGGATCTGATTTTAATGCTACGAGTGCGGGCATCCATGTAGATGGTCTGATCAAGAATGAAGAGATATACAACATCTTTGATACACAGAAGATATTGAACCGTCCGGTACAGATTATCATTACCGACAAATCAGGCAGGGCCGGAATAGCGCACTGGATCAACACGAACCTCACGCTCGCCGGCTCCGAGGCAGTCGATAAACACCATCCGGGGATTGGGAAGATACACAAGGTCATTATGTCCGAATACGACAATGGCAGGGTGACATCCATCTCAAAAACAGAGATGACGCACTGGGCGCATAAATATCTGCCCGATTATTTCCTGTCGGAATTCGATACACTGAAGACTGCGGCATACGATCTTGCGGCCCACCTTGTGGAAGACCTGATCCGGATCCCCGGGATACGGTCAATGAACCTGGAAGAACAGGAGCCTGTTCTCAAGAATTTCTTAGAGGACAATCCCTTTATTCAGTATATCTATATTATGGATAGTGAAGGTCTGCGTACGACACATAACATCACGCACGTGACGGACAAGGCGAAATACAGGTCTGCGGCAATCGGAGAAGACCTGTCAGACCGTCCGTGGTTCTCTCCCCCCATAGAAACCGGCAAGGTCTTTGTGACGGATTTTTACACATCCAAATACACTGGTAAACTCTGTATCACGGTATCAGGCCCGATTCGTAATTATGAAGAAGAGATAATCGGGGTTCTCGGAGGAGACATGAAATTCGAGAATCTGGTAAAGATGCAGGAGCGTGGGGATATTTAGCCAATGAAGGAATTTGAAATCACAATAGAGGGCAAGGCCTACAAGGTCACAGTAGAAGACTTCAATGGAAAACACGGGACAGTTCTTCTTGACGGCAAAAAGTACAATGTGGAGGTAAGCGGGGCTGATCTTCGCCCCTCACCCCCGTCCTTTGGCCGAAAGCCTTATACTGCCGCACCGGGTGTCAGGATACAACAGCCTCTTTCAAGACCTGCCTCGCCCGCCCAATCCACATCCCCTGTCCCTGCGCCTGCCGCTCCGGCGCCTTCGGATAGAGGGGGTGGAAACGTTACTAGTCCGATGCCCGGCCTTGTCCTTGATATAATGGTAAAGGTCGGAGATAGCGTGAAACAGGGCGCAGCGGTTGCGAAGATAGAAGCCATGAAGATGGAAAACGAGATACCCGCGCCTTGCGCGGGGATAGTAAAGAGTATCGAAGTAAAAAAGGGGGATAGCGTCTCAACAGGAGACACGATTTTGTGTATTGAGGTATTGCGGAGTTAGCTGTACAGGAGATTATGATGTCAACCGAGGAAAAAATCGAGGCGCTGGCTGAAAAAGAAGCCCTGGCCGATCTGGGGGGTGGCGAAAAGAGGATCGAAGCACAGCACGGCAAGGGGAAATGGATCGCCCGGGAACGGATCCATTATCTCTTGGATGACGGATCTTTTGAGGAATTCGACAAATTTGTCCTCCATCAAAGTACTGATTTCGGACTTGACAAGAAAAGGCTACCCGGGGACGGTGTCGTAACCGGTTACGGCAAGATCAATGGAAGGCCGGTCTATATTTATGCCCAGGACTTCACTGTTGTGGGCGGATCACTTGGTCATGCTGTGAGCGGCAAGATATGCAAGGTCATGGACATGGCTCAAAAGGCAGGCACGCCGATGATCGGGCTGAACGATTCAGGAGGCGCCCGTATCCAGGAAGGCGTATCAAGCCTGGCCGGTTATGGTGACATATTTATGCGAAATGTCCTCTTATCGGGCGTCATACCGCAGATCTCGGCAATCATGGGGCCTTGCGCCGGAGGCGCAGTCTATTCACCGGCGCTCACGGATTTTATCTTCATGGCCGAGAACACGAGTTACATGTTTATCACCGGCCCGTCCGTGATGAAGACGGTTACCCATGAAGAAGTGACCGCCGAAGACTTGGGCGGAGGGCTCACGCATAACGCGACAAGCGGCGTAGCTCATTTTTTAGGCAAGGACGATGCAGATGTGCTTGACATGATACGAGAGCTGTTGAGCTTTCTGCCCCAGAACCACAGGGAACCCCCTCCTTTAACTGAACCGGCGGATGATCCGTACAGGATCGATATGGGCCTCAGGACCCTTATTCCTGACCTTCCTACGGCCCCGTATGATATGCGCACGATTATTCATTCTGTCGCAGACGACAACTACTTTTTCGAGGTCCATGCGAGGTACGCCACAAACATAATTGTCGGTTTTGCCAGGCTGCACGGGATGCCGGTCGGAATAGTCGCAAACCAGCCGTCAATTTCTGCAGGATGCCTTGATATCAACGCATCCGTGAAAGGGGCCCGGTTTGTTCGTTTCTGCGATTGCTTTAATATCCCCCTGATAACTTTTTGTGATGTTCCGGGCTTTCTCCCGGGGACGGCCCAGGAATACGGGGGCATTATCAAGCACGGCGCCAAGCTGATCTATGCCTATTGTGAAGCCACCGTGCCCAAGATAACGGTAATTACCCGAAAGGCTTACGGTGGGGCCTATATAGTCATGTCAAGCAAGCACCTGCGCGGCGACATCAACTATGCCTACCCGACTGCCGAAATCGCGGTAATGGGCCCGGAGGGGGCGGTAAACGTTGTTTTCAGAAAAGAACTAAAGGAGGCTGATGATCCAAAGGCAAAGAAAAATGAATTGATTGAGGAATACAGAAAGACCTTTGCCAGTCCTTACAGGGCTGCAGAACTGGGATATGTCGACGAGATCATCGCGCCCGAATATACCCGGCCGAAATTGATCCGCGCCCTGGAAGTGCTGCAGACAAAAAAGGACAGGATGCCGCCAAAAAAGCATGACAATCTGCCGCTGTAGAGACTTTAAGACCTTGCGCTCCCTCCGTCTTTTTGGCGGTTTGCTGCTTCTTATCTTCTTAACGGGATGCGCTGTCTTGCAACCAAATTCCCTCTCCCCTTCCGATTATCCGCCTTTGGCGGCAAGAGCAGACAAGAAGCACAAAGAGCAAGGGATTGCTTCCTGGTACGGTGAGGAGTTTCACGGCAGGAAGACATCGAGCGGTGAAGTCTATGACATGTTTGCCCTGACTGCCGCTCACAGGACACTCCCTCTTGGAACACGCGTCTGTGTCACAAACCTCGGAAACAGGCGCCAGATAATTGTGAGGATCAATGACCGCGGCCCGTTTGTCAAGGAGCGAATCATTGATCTGTCTTATCGGGCGGCCAAAGAGATTGCCATGGTGGGACCCGGGACGGCTCCTGTGGAGATAATATCCCTGGGCAACGTGAGGACAGGCGGGGAATTCACTATACAGGTTGGGGCATTTGAAGAAAAAGCACATGCCTTAGCCCTGCTTCAAAGGCTTGCCGAACATTACAAAAATACATATATTTCAGTTTACAAGATGTCTGATACTACTTTGTACCGGGTACGTGTGGCAAGATGTAAGACAATCAGGGAAGCAAAAGTCATTGAAAAAGAACTGATACAAAACGACTATCCCTGGGCCATTATTGTATCGCGTTAGCGTTTCCTGTGCGTATACACCATCAGGCATATACGCAACGCGACATTCTTTCGTGAGGCAAGGTTTTCCGAGACCCTTATGAATCGTTGATGTTTTTCCTCAATATCCCCGAGGTCTTAAAGACGACTACCTTTCTGGCTCGCAACTGGAGGGATTCACGCGTTTGGGGGTTACGTCCCCTGCGGGCCCTTTTGTCTTTAACTACGAACTTTCCAAATCCGCTTATGAGGAGATCTTCCCCTCTTGCCAGGGTCTCTTTCATGATTTTCATGAGTTCTTCCACCATTTCGCGGGCTTCACTCTTCCTAAAATCCATTGAGTTGTAAACCTGGTTCATGATCTTTTCTTTTGTCAGAGCCATGCTGTTCTCCTTGACTGTTGAACGTTTAAGACGAATTTATGATAGCAGTAAATAATTCACAATAGCACTTATTGGGACAAGGCATAAGATAAAAACAGATAAATCTGCGCAACACCAACCCGCAGAAATGTTCAGGACTCAGAACTTCTATTTAATATATGTGCATGAGATACAAGATATTGTCAAGTTTTTATTGATGAAAGGACACGAAAAAACATGAAATACGTTTTCCTGGACAGAGACGGGGTAATCTGCAGGGATCGACCGGACTATCTGAAATCCTGGGAGGAGTTCCAGTTTATTCCGGGAAGTCTTAAGGCGATCAGAGAATTGTCGAAAAACGGTATCAGCCCGATCCTGATCACAAACCAGTCTGTTATCAACCGGGGTATGGTAACGGAAGACGGCCTTGCATATATCCATGGCAGGATGATCGACGCGATTCGCCAATCCGGCGGACGGGTAGAAAAGATATATTATTGCCCGCATATACCGGAAAACGGCTGCAACTGCCGAAAGCCAAAACCGGGTCTCATCTTTTCGGCCCGGAAGGAGTATGATCTTGATCTTTCAGCCATCCCCATGATCGGCGACAGCATGAAGGATATGCTTGTAGCCGCGGAGGCCGGATGCGGTATGGCCATACTCGTACGAACGGGCAAGGGAAAAGAAACGGAAAAAAAGCTTGAAAAAAAAAGAGTCAGGGTGGATTATGTGGCAGATAATCTTCTCGACGCAGTGAATTGGCTGATTACAAAATGGACTGTCTGATTATGAAAAAAGCTATGTATCGGTTTTCTATCTTTCTTGCAGCCGGACTTGCATGCCTTGTTTCTTTACAGATCGGAACTTGTCTGGCCGGTTCGCCTTCCATGATAGCTGTTTTGCCTTTTAAGATAAACGCCGCCGAAGACCTCGATTATATCAAGGAAGGAGTCAGATGCATGCTTGTCAGCCGCCTGTCCTGTGAAGATAAGGTCGTGGTGATTGATAAACAGAAAACAGAAGACACATTAGACGAAATCACGGGTGATATCGACCATGAAAAGGCACGCGAGATTGGCGGAATGCTGAACGCAGATTATGTGCTCTTTGGCGAATTGACTCTTGTGGAAGCAAGTATTACCTTTGATGGCATGGTAATTGATGTCCATGAGCAAAAACCGGACGTAGTTATGCATGATCAGAGAAATGGCATGGACACGGTAATTCCGATAATCAACGAGTTCGCAGGCAGGATCAATAAACAGATATGGGGACGCACCAAGGCCGTCCGCAAGGAATCAAACTCCTTGCAAACTCCGTCTGTTTCTGATAT
>MAXM01000356.1:2145-10793 GCA_001751015.1 Desulfobacterales bacterium C00003106 | reverse complement strand
AGCGGGCTATTTCGAGGACTTTTGCGATTGAAGATCGGTTAAAGATATGGTGAAGTCGGGATGCAAAAATGCCAAGTTATTTTTTGCCGAGCCCTTACTTGGAAAAGTTATTTCGTCCCCGTTCCTATGCATTCCGGGGAATATTTTTCGGAAATTCGAGCAGATAATGTTTCAGGATGAATATGACATTGCCGTTATTGGCGCGGGCCCGGCTGGTTTAATGGCCGCTATTGAAAGCCATGAATCTTCGAGAAAGATACTGATTCTTGAAAAAATGCACAACCCCGCCCTGAAACTGAGGATCTCCGGAAAAGGCCGGTGCAACATTACCAACGATGCTGAGTTAAAGGATTTTATTTCGCATTTTGGCAAAAACGGAAGGTTTCTGAAGTACGCTTTTTCAGAGTTTTGCAATACCGATCTTCTCAAGTACTTTAAAAAACTGGGTGTTCAGTTCAAGCTTGAACGTGGAGGGCGTTACTTTACGCAGAATGACAATGCAATGAATGTTGCAAAAGCTTTACTTGATAAGGCAAGATCCTTGAAGATACTCCTTTCCACCAACTCGGAAGTAATGGGCATTACAAGACCGTCTAAAGGAAAATTTACTCTTACAGTCAACAAAAAAAATCCTGCAGGCAACAGGAATACTCAACGTATTCAAATAAACACAGACAAGATTGTGCTCGCAACCGGAGGAAAATCGTATCCCCGGACCGGTTCAAGCGGAGGAGGATACAAATTGTCCTCTCAACTTGGACATACTATTACTCCTCTTTCCCCGTCTCTTGTTCCTGTTGAAACCAGAGGCGATAGCGCAAAAAGACTTCAGGGATTAAGCTTGAAGCATGTGAAAGCAGAGGTATGGTGTAAGAACAAGAAGGTTGATGAACGGTTTGGTGAGATGTTGTTTACGGATTCCGGCCTTTCCGGTCCGATAATTCTCTCTTTGAGCAAGACCATTGTGAATCTTATTAATGACAAGCAAAAGGTTGTCATTTCCATAGACCTGAAACCCGCCCTCGACCACAAAAGAGTTGATCAGAGACTACTCAGAGAAATAGATGAACATAGCAAACAAGGTTTCAAAAGGCTGTTAGGAAGACTGCTGCCCGCAAAACTGGTTCCCCTGTTTGCCGAAAAGTTAAACATACCGGAAGAAAAGCGACTGAATCAAATCACTTCTGAAGAACGTAAAAGACTGAAGCTGTTACTCAAAGACTTCCAATTTGAAGTGACAGGCTACAGATCATTTGACAATGCCATTGTAACATGCGGTGGAGTTTGCATAAAGGAGATTGATCCCCAAACCATGGAATCAAGGCTTGTCAAAGGTCTCTATTTCGCCGGTGAACTCATTGACATTGATGCCGATACAGGAGGATTCAATTTGCAGGCTGCTTTTTCAACGGGATGGATTGCGGGCAGAGCAACAAGATTCAGCTCTCAATAGGTTCGCCCAAGGACAACCCTTTTGTTAAGGCAAGCACCCGCCCTTCTATTTCATCTCTTACCTTGCGCATAAACTCCAGCGACCTGGCTGCAGGGTCCGGGACATGCCACTCCCTGTTGGATACGCCCGGGGAAACAGGACACGTCTCGCCACACCCCATGGACACGATCAGATCCGGTCTCCCGTCTCCGGCGGCCTGCTTCAGAGACCTTGGCTTGCAAAAGGCCATATCTATGCCCTTTTCTTTCATAGCCTCTTTCATAAGCGGGTTGACATCCCGTGCAGGCGCACTCCCCGCGCTTTCCGCCTCGATCCTGTCCCCTGCATGGTATCGGGCAAAGGCGCTCGCCATCTGGCTGCGACAGGCATTTTCCCTGCATACAAACAGGACCCTTTTCCTGGAAAGAAGAGGCAGAACAAGAGCCTGTGCCTTTTTCGCGGCGTCTGCAAAGGCTGTGGGGTGATTTGCGATCTGGCCGGCGCTTTCGATCCGTCTGTATGTAAGGCTTCCTTCAAAACTCGCCCCGACCGCATCAAAAAAATATCTCGCTGTCAGGCTGATTCCTTCAAAGAGGTTCTCTCCTTTTGTCGCCCCCAAAGACAAAAAAAGGCCGAGCCGCCCTTTCCTGCCGGGATCGACGAGCTTGTGTATGTATCTCCTTGCCCACAGAACCTGTGTTCGATCAATGAGCGCTTTCATCTGGGCCGTAGCGCCATAGAAGAATACGGGTGTGGCCATCACGATGATGTCCGCCTGACGAAGCAACGGGTATACCTGTCCCATATCGTCATCAATGCAACAATACCCCTCCTTTTCGCAGACGCCGCACTCCAGACACGGCGCTATTGACTTCCGGGCCACTTCAATGTTGTGTGTCCGGGCGCCGAGTCTTTCAGCCTCATTCAGAAACGCGGAAAGCAAAAGACTCGTATTCCCCCCGCGCCGGGGACTTCCCTGAAGACCCAGGACTAACATAAGCGCCCTCCATCTTTGGCCCTAATACCCCGGATGTTTGTGACCGCTGTGACAGGTTGTACAGATGTTTTTCGGAATCGTTAACGTCTTCTGGTGCTCGCGCTTGGTCGGGGCCTTGAGATGTAAACTGGCCGGCCCGTGACAGGATTCGCATTGTTTATTGGCCATATCAGGGGTCTCTTCCACACTCACAAATCCTCCGGGATTTCCGTAGCCCGTGACGTGACAGGGGAGACAGGCTGAGTCGTGATCCCTCTTTCTCATTTTAATGACCTTGAAGTTCTTCGAGTATTTCCAGGAATAATAGCTTTCAACATGCTCCGGGTGGCATTCCTTGCACTTTTCCATCCCCACATAATGGGCAACCTTTTCCCCGGCCTCCAGATATGGCGCGCAAAGCAGGAGGCCAAAAAAAACAGAACAGATCAAAAAAACGCTCACAGTCAGTCTTCTCATCGCTATTTCCTTTCGACTTTTGGTACTTCAACTGCCTGACAACGCAGCAGATCAGGCAAAATCGGGAATCGCTCAATTCAGGTTCTTTTGTTCTCTATTGTATTGAATCGTCGGCTTCCCGGCAAGACGGATCAGGAAAAACTCCTCTGGTATCAAAAACACCTTGTAACATGCCAAGGTTTGTAATATTGCATTGTTAAGAAACGGCAACAACCCGGCAACTTGAGAGATTGCAAGATAAAAAGGATACGCAAATGGCAAAGATTCTGGTTACAGGCGGCGCTGGTTTTATCGGTTCCAATTTGACGGAAGCCCTCTTGAAGCGCGGAGATACGGTACGCGTCCTGGATAACTTTTCCACCGGAAGAAAAGAAAATCTTGAATTTCCGCAACTCGCCAAAGCAGAGATTTCACGCCTCGAAATCATGGAGGCGGATATGACAGACAGACAGGCCTGCCGAAACGCGGTCCACGGCATCGATTACGTGCTCCATGAGGCGGCCATACCCTCTGTGCCACGATCAGTGGCGCAACCTATTGAATCAAATGACGCCAACATCAATGGAACATTGAATCTCCTGGTGGAGGCAAGGGATGCGGGCGCAAAAAGGATTGTATTTGCCTCTTCATCTTCGGTCTACGGCGACACCCCGACCCTGCCCAAGGTGGAGACCATGACCCCGGCGCCGCTTTCCCCCTATGCGGTACAAAAAATTGCCGTTGAGCACTATTTCAGGATTTTTTATGAGCTTTACGGCATAGAAACGGTCTGCCTTCGCTATTTCAATGTGTTCGGGCCAAGGCAGGACCCGAATTCGGAGTATTCCGCTGTTATTCCAAAATTCATAAAGGCGCTTCTTTCCGGCAAGCAGCCCGTAATCTTCGGAGACGGTGAGCAGTCGCGTGATTTTACTCACATAGACAACGTGGTCTATGGAAACCTTCTTGCGCTGGAGGCGCCAAACGCTAAAGGCAGGGCCATGAACCTTGCCTGCGGAGGAAGACTGACCTTAAACGAACTGCTGGGCATCCTGAAAAAGATCATAGGATCCGATATTGACCCGATCTACAGCGACCCAAGGCAGGGTGACGTAAAACATTCGCACGCGGACATAACATTGTCTGAAGACCTGCTTGCATACAAGATGCAGACGGACACGGAAGACGGCCTTGCAAGAACTGTGGAATATTTCAGAGGGGTGTTCGGATATTAAGAAATAACTCCCTCAGCCTGTTTTCATCTTTTATCCCGGGTGAGGCCTCCACTCCGCTGCTGACATCCACGCCATAAGGCATCACAGTCTCTGTGGCGAGACGGATGTTTTCGGGTGTAAGGCCGCCTGAGAGTATCACCGGGCCGCATTCTTTCGCCTGCACCGCCAGGTCCCAGTTAAAGGTCTTTCCAGTCCCACCGGCAATGCCCGCAACGTAGGTGTCAAGAAGAAACCCACCTGCAACACCTTGGTATGCGTGCATTTGCTCGATGCTTCTGCTGTCTTTCACCCTGATTACCTTGAGGGCTTTGAGGCCGAGCCTCCTGCAGTATTCGGGCGGTTCGTTTCCGTGAAGCTGAACCCAGTCAAGCCGGCAGAATGCCGCTATCTCTTTCACCTTCTTTGCGTCTTCATTTACAAAGACCCCGACCGCGTCCACAAACGGAGGAAGCAGCGAAATGATTTTTCTGCACGTTTCAACGTCCGCCTTTCGCGGGCTTTCGGCAAAGATAAACCCTATGGCATCTGCGCCAAGACTCGCTGCCAGTTGAGCATCTCTTGCGCGCGTGATTCCGCAAACCTTGATCTTAATCCTTGCCTGCTTCACCTCTAAGCTCTCTTATCTTGTTTGCAATGTCAACTGCTTTCATAAACGCCGTCCCTATGAGCACTGCGTCAACACCCGCTTGTCTGAGTCGTTCAATATCATATGGGCTCTTTATCCCGCTTTCACTCACGCAGACCCTGTTTTTGGGAATTCGGCCCACGAGTTGAAGCGTGTTCCTGATGTCCACCTCGAATGTCTTAAGGTTCCGGTTGTTTATGCCTATTACCTGTGCGCCTGCTTCAACTGCTGTGTGCAGCTCTTTTTCCGTATGCACTTCAACCAGCGCTGAAAGCCCGAGTTCGCAGGCAGTCTTGAGATATGACCGAACCATATCTGCTGAAAGCAAAGAGACTATAAGCAATATTGCATCAGCCCCGAACGCCCTGGCTTCATATATCTGATAGGGGTCGATAATGAAATCCTTCCGAAGCACCGGAGGTGAGAAGTTCTCCTTGACGGCGGACAGAATAGCAATGTCGCCCTGGAAAAAGGCCTTGTCTGTTATGACTGAGATTGCATCAACCCCTTCTTTTTCATACACCCGGCCTATTTTGATCGGATCAAATGCGTCTCTTATGACACCGGCGGAAGGCGACGCCTTTTTGATCTCTGCAATCAGGCAGACCCGGTCCGCCCGCACGAGCGAAGACGCAAAATCTCGTGTCCGGCCCTGCCTGCCGATCCTTTCCTCCAACACGCCCTGCGGACGGCTCTCTTTTGAATATTGCACCTCTTTTTTTTTGTGTGCAGCTATCTTGTCTAATATCGTTTCCGTCACTGATTCGTCTTTTTCACAAGCAGTTCCAGTTTCTCCATAGCCTTGCCTGAATCGATACTCTCTTTTGCCATTGCAATGCCGGCCATGATATCTGTGGCCGTGTCCGCCACCCTGAAGGCCGCACCCGCATTCAGCAATACCATGTCGCGCTTCGGCCCTTTCTGACCATCCAGGATATCACGGACAATAGCCGCGTTATATTCCGTATCGCCCCCCTTGATCTCGGAAGGAACCGCCTGTTCAATGCCAAAATCCTCCGGGCTTATCCGGTATGTGGTCACTTTGCCTGCACGCAGCTCCGTGACCTGGGTCGGCCCTGTAATACTGATCTCATCAACACCCCCTTCTCCATGCACCACAAAGGCGTTTCTGCTTCCGAGATTCCGAAGCACCTCAGCCAGCACGGGCGTCAGTGTCTGATCGTAGACCCCAAGCAACTGAACATTGGCCCCCGCAGGGTTTGTCAACGGCCCGAGTATATTAAATATGGTCCGGATGCCGATCTCTCTCCTCGGACCGATGGCGTATTTCATGGCCCCGTGCAGTTTCGGAGCGTAGAGAAACCCGATCCCTATCGTCCGGATACAGTCTGCGACCACATCCGGCGTTACATCAAGGTTCACCCCAAGGGAGGCCAGGACATCGGCGCTTCCACACTGGCTCGACACAGACCGGTTTCCGTGCTTTGCCACCGCAACCCCGCCCCCGGCCACGACAAAGGCAGCGGTCGTGGATACATTGAAGGTGTTGCTTTCATCCCCGCCTGTCCCACAGGTATCAAGGACTGTCTCGATATTCACAGAGCTGTTGTTCACCTCTATTCGCGTTGCCTTTTCGCGCATGACCCTGGCCGCCCCGGTGATCTCGAAAATGGTTTCACCCTTGACCCTTAAGGCCGTGATAAAGGCTCCTATCTGAGCATCAGTGGCAAGACCCTCCATGATCTCGTTCATCACCGCCACCATCTCTTCTTCAGTAAGGTCATTTCCCGTGACCGCCTTTTGAATCATCTCCTTAATCATATTACCTGTCTCCATCTGTTACAAAGTTCGCCAGCAACTTCCCGCCTTCCCGCGTCAGAAGTGATTCCGGGTGAAACTGGACTCCTTCGATTGCATACTCCCTGTGTCGTATCCCCATAATTTCTCCCTCCTTTGTCTCAGAGACAACCTCAAAACAGACCGGAAGGCTCTCCTGCTCGACAATAAGGGAATGATACCGCGTTGCCTCAAACGGTTGTTGCAACCCTGCGTAGATCATCTTCCCGTCGTGATGGATCATTGAGACTTTTCCGTGCATCAGCCGCCCGGCCCGCACGATCTTGCCGCCATAGGCGCCGGCCATCGCCTGATGCCCGAGGCATACGCCGAGGATCGGGATCTTTGACGCAAAATACCTGATCGCCTCGATGCTTATCCCTGCGTCTCCGGGAAGCCCTGGTCCCGGAGAGACTACCAGTCTGTCCGGATGCATATCTGCAAGTTCTTCGAGGGTGATCTTGTCATTCCTAACAACACGGATATCCTCCCCAAGCGCCCCGAATGCCTGGACAAGATTATAGGTAAACGAATCGTAATTATCGATCATCACAATCATGGGACCCTCACCTCAACCCTCTTCCCACCATCTCCACTGCCTTAAAGAGCGCCTTGCCTTTAATCATGGTCTCTTCATACTCTTTTGCAGGCACCGAATCCGCTACTATTCCCGCCCCCACCTGTACCATTGCCTTTCCATTGTGGATAAGAATGGATCGAATGGTAATGCCCAGGTCCATGTTTCCCGAAAACCCGAAATATCCGACAGCGCCGGCATAGGGACCCCGTTTGTCCGACTCCAATTCCTCTATGATCTCCATTGCCCTTACCTTGGGGGCGCCGGAGACCGTACCTGCAGGAAAAGACGCCCTTAACACGTCAAACGAGTTGACTCCGGGCCTTAACCTTCCTTCCACGTTTGAGACTATGTGCATTACATGAGAATATCGTTCAATTACCATCAGTTCGGTGAGGTTCACCGTCCCGTAGCAACAGACACGTCCCAGGTCGTTTCTCCCCAGGTCAACAAGCATGATGTGTTCGGCCCGCTCTTTTGGATCTGCGAGAAGATCTTCTGCAAGCGCCATATCCTCTTTCTCGGTGGCCCCCCGCATTCGTGTCCCGGCAATAGGCCTCAGGGTCGCAAGGTCGTCCTCGACCCGGACCATTACCTCCGGGGATGAACCAAGGAGCACAACTTCATCAAACCTGAAAAAAAAGAGATACGGGGAAGGATTGATCCTTCTCAGGGCACGATAGACATCAAACGGATCTGAAGATATATCGGCTTCAAACCGCTGCGAAAGGACCACCTGGATAATATCGCCGGCCAGGATATACTCTTTGGCCTTGACGACCATTGCCTCAAACTGATCAACAGGTATTACCGGCTTCACGGAACACGCCTTGCCGGACACGAGTTCTCTGCTTTCCGGCGGCAAGGGCCGGTCGATCTTGCTTATCTCTCTTTCGATCCCGGATACAGCATTGTCATAAGCCAGGTCGAGGTCTTTTTCGTCGTCAATGGCAAGATTGCAAACAACCTTTATTGATTGCTCCAAGTTGTCAAGAATAAATACGTATTCCGGGATCATGAATTGGGTGTCGGCAAGTTTCAGCTTGTCCGGAAGCTGATCCGGGAGATCCTCGAAAAAACGTACTATATCATACCCGAGGTATCCAACGGCCCCTCCATAAAACCGGGGAAGCCCATCTGTCTCAAAGGGGTGATACGAATCAAGCAACCCTTTAAGGGAAAGAATCGGATCGTTAACCTCCCTTTTCTCGGTTTTTCCATCCTTTTCGATAACAACGCTTCTCCCTTTGCTCTTAAAGACAAGGACCGGATTGATACCTATGAAAGAATATCTCCCCCACTTCTCGCCGCCTTCGACGCTTTCGAGGAGAAACGAATGCCTTCCTCCCACCTTTTTAAAGACCCCTATTGCGGTCTCGGTGTCAGCCCATATCTCCTGGTAGATCGGAATCAGATTGCAGGTCTTCGCCCTTTCCATAAACTCTTCTTTGGAGGGAGAGGTTATACGTGTCATTGGCTTCCCCTTAGGGCTCGGCAAAGAATAACTTCGCAGAATTGGCGCTCAGACAAAATCCTCGACAACGTACCCT
>MAXM01000356.1:0-2097 GCA_001751015.1 Desulfobacterales bacterium C00003106 | reverse complement strand
TATCTGAAAGTCTATAGATAGAGTGAGGGCTGAATAGAGTTATTCTTGACCGAGCCCTATATCCGCATCTTCAAAGAAAGCTCTTTGAGTTGAGCGCCGGTCACCTTTTCGGGTGAATTTGTAAGAAGACAGGCCGCTTTCTGGGTCTTTGGAAAAGCGATCACATCCCTGATCGACTCCTCGTTACACAGGATCATAACCAGCCGATCAAATCCAAAGGCAATACCCCCGTGTGGCGGAGCGCCGTACTTGAGGGCATCAACCAGAAAACCGAACTTGTTTTCGTACGTTTTTCTGTCTATGTTTAACGCCTTAAAAACACGTTCCTGGAGCTCTCTGTCATGGATACGGATAGACCCGCCACCGATCTCCGAACCGTTCAAGACCACGTCATACGCCCGTGAACGCACGGCAAGCGGTTCTTTTTCCAGAAGATCCATATCGTCTGAAAGAGGCGCGGTAAAGGGATGATGAAGCGCCACATTCCTTTTTTCCTCTGGATCATATTCAAGTAAAGGAAAATGGGTTACCCAGCAAAACTCAAACGTGTTTTTCGGAATCATGTCCAGCTTGGCGGCAAGGTGGTTTCTGAGCTGTCCAAGGGCTTCATTGACTACTTTTATGTCATCGGCCACAAAAAAAATCAGATCCCCAGGCTCAATGCAAAGACGTTCAGACAAGGCCTGTTTTTCCGCTTCACTAAAGAATTTCGCTATCGGTGACTGCCAGGCATCCTCTTTTATCTTGATCCAGGCAAGCCCCTTTGCCCTGTAAACAGCAACGAATTCAGTTAAATCATCAATTTCTTTCCGTGAAAAATNNCCCTTTGCCCTGTAAACCGCAACGAAATCCGCAAGGTCATCGATCTCTTTTCTTGAAAGATAGACACACCCCTTTGCATTGATTGCCTTGACCTTTCCTCCCCTTTGCACACATCCTGAAAAGAGTTTGAATTGAGATGCGGATACAATATCAGAAACGTCTTTTAACTCCAGTCCAAAACGGAGATCAGGTTTGTCCAGACCGTATCTGCCCACAGCCTCCTGATAGGTGAGCCTCGCAATGGGAAGCTTGATGGATATGTCGAGAATATCCTTAAAAAGAGCGGCCAGCATTCCCTCCGCTATTTTCATGATATCTTCTTCGTCCACAAAGGACATCTCGATATCGATCTGTGTGAATTCCGGCTGCCGGTCAGCCCGTAGGTCTTCATCTCGAAAACACTTCACGATCTGATAATAGCGGTCCAGCCCCCCTATCATCAGAAGCTGCTTAAATAACTGGGGAGACTGGGGAAGGGCGTAGAAGTTACCGGGATTGACCCTGCTCGGAACAAGATAGTCACGCGCCCCTTCCGGCGTGCTCCGGGTAAGCATCGGGGTTTCAACATCGATAAAGCCAAGGTTGTCCAGATAGCTGCGTGCAATAACCGCAGCCCGGTGGCGAAGCATGAGGTTTTTCTGAAGCGCCGAACGACGCAGATCAAGATAACGATAACAAAGCCGGATGGTTTCGGAGACCCCTGTTCTTTCGTCTATCACAAAAGGAGGCGTTTTGGCCCTGTTCAGTATCTCCAGTTCCAGGACCATCACTTCAATTGCGCCTGTCGTCAACCGCGGGTTGACCATGCCTTCGGGTCTTGGGTTCACCCTGCCGCGGACAGACAAAACAAATTCATTTCGGATTGCCTGGGCCTGGCTGTGAACATCCTCATCAATCTCGGGGTTAAATACGACCTGGGTAATCCCTTCCCTGTCACGCAGATCAACAAAGATCACCCCCCCGTGGTCACGACGGCGCTGAACCCAGCCGGCAAGTACAACCTCAGCGCCTGTATCATCTATATTCAGTTCATTACAGTGATGGGTCCGTTTCAACATTTATCAAACTCGACCGGAACAGGTCGTCCTTTCGTGTCAATTCCCCGCGTTTGCCTGGCGAAGAGTAATGTTAGTGTAAGACGTTATTTTTTAGCGCAAAGGGGTATTGAAGTCAAGAAACGAGAATTTTCAAGCTTTTCCAGAAAAAAGGTCAAAACAATTTCAACAAAGCGATGCTTATGGAAGTCTGGGCTATCATCAATCCAATGATCCATTT
>MAXM01000355.1 GCA_001751015.1 Desulfobacterales bacterium C00003106 | reverse complement strand
TTATAACCTTCCGAGGTATACATGATCGGAAACTTCGCGCTGTTTTGTTTGTCTGTTGTTTTCTCCCATTTTTAGTAAACCAAGAGAGCAGGTAGAATGAATCTAAGTCTTATGCTGATGAACTCCGCTGGACGGCTTCCCGAAAAAGACGTTCTTTTTTTCAATGGGCGGAAGATGTCATACAGGGATCTTTCAGATCGTGTGACAAGAGTTGCCGGTGGTCTGCAGAAGCTAGGCATAAAAAAGGGGGACAGGGTCGCTATTGCGTTATCGAACTGTCCTGAATTTGTTATTTCCTATTTTGGCATTCTCCACGCGGGCGGCGTGGCGGTTACCCTGAACGCTGCCGCGACACCGTATGAGTTGACCCATTATCTGACCGATTCCGGGGCCGGGGTCTTTATAACCGGCTCGGCCAGGGCGGATATGTGGGATGAATTGAAACAAAAGGTTCCAGCAAAGACCATGATAATAGTTGACAGCGCTAAAAAAGAGGGTTCATTCCATGAACTGATCGCTTCTGCAGAACCTGTTTCCGCAGTTGAGGTCGAAAATGACGACCCCGCGGTGATCATCTATACCTCTGCCATGAACGGGACGCCGCTCGGCGCTGTGCTGAGTCATTATGGCCTATTTACAAACGCAGAAGCTATCCGGGCTGTGGAAGGGATCAAGGGACACGATCGATCTATCGCTATTATTCCTTTGTTCCATGCCTTTGGCGCCACGGTAAACATGTTGAGCATGATCAAGTACGGTGGAAGCATTGTACTGGTGGAACGTTTTGAAAGAGAACAGCTTTTTGAAATTCTTGAAGAAAACCGGGTTAGCTATTTGACTGGCGTACCATTAATATTCATGGGTATGATCGCCAATCCAAAAGCGGAAAAATATAATATCGAGGCTCTTCAAGTCTGTTTCTCCGGTGGGTGTGCCGCTCCTCCCGGAATGATACGACACTTCGAGAAACGTTTTGGTATCCATATCATGGACGGATATGGGCTTACCGAAGCCGCACCAATAGTATCCTCCAATCAAATCAATGGTCGTGTAAAGGGTGGATCAGTAGGACTTCCCATACCCGGATGCAGCATAAAGATCGTGGATGACACAGGCGAAGAACTACCTTGCGGCGAAACAGGGGAGGTCCTGGTAAGCGGCGCCAATGTGATGTCCGGGTATTTCAATAACCCGTCTGCAACCAGCGCTGTTCTCAAAGACGGCTGGCTCCACACAGGAGACCTGGGGCACATGGATAACGACGGTTTTCTTTTCCTTACCGGCAGAAAAAAGGATATGTTGATCACCAATGGTCTGAACATATATCCAAAAGAGGTGGAAAAGGTGCTGGCAATGCATCCGGACATTGACAAGGTCTCGGTAACCGGAAAACCGGACCCTGTAAAAGGCGAGATTGCGCACGCACTCATTGTAATAAAACCAGGCCGCACCGGCAACGAAAAGGATATCATACAGTTTGCGCGCTCATACCTTGCCCCCTACAAGGTGCCGCGCAAGATCATATTTGTGAACAGGTTGCCGGAACAAGATTAAGGGATTCCTGATATCTCATCTGACATCCGCTCAAAAACATTGAGCAACAGTTGCAATCGAGGTCTTTGCTCTCCTTATGCTTTCTCCTCTGATTATCATTGCAGGTCCTACCGGCGTAGGGAAAACCGAGACCGTCCTGAAACTGGCCGAACCCCTCAGCGCCGAGATTATCAGCGCCGATTCCATGCAGATCTACAGGAAGATGGATATCGGCACGGCAAAGCCGACTCGGGAAGAACTGGCCTGTGTGCCCCATCATATAATTGACGTGGTTGAGCCTGATGATCCGTTTGATGCCGCTCAATTTGTCCGGATGGCTGAACCGATAATCGACCGTATTCATTCATCGGCAAGGCCCGTATTTGTTGCAGGCGGCACTGGCCTCTATATCAAAGCGCTCATACACGGAATATTCCCATGCCCGCAGAAAGACAAAGAGATAAGGAAGAATCTCTCAAATGAAGCCGAAAGACTCGGTCCCTCTTTTCTCTTTGACCGACTGCGCAGGGTAGATCCTGAAAGCGCAACAAAGATACACCCAAATGACAAGCAGCGCATTATCCGGGCCATCGAGGTATTTGAACTGACCGGAATCCCCCTTTCTGAGCATCACCAGGCTCACCGTTTTCAAAAAATCCGGCACAGAACACTGAAGATAGGCCTGACCATGGACCGTGGGTTTTTGTACGAACGCATAGACCGGCGGGTGGATCAGATGCTTGAGGAAGGGCTTGTTGATGAAGTCGAGGGCATCTTGAGACAGGGATTTTCACCACACATAAAATCGATGCAGTCTATCGGATATTCTCACGTGACAAAATTCCTTCACGGGGACCTCTCATTTGATGAGATGGTCCGCACGCTCAAGCGTGATACCCGGAGGTACGCGAAGAGACAACTTACCTGGTTCGGGGCTGATCCGCAAGTAATATGGATGGAGCTACAGGAGATAGATGGCATAAGAAAAAAAATGGATGCTTTTCTTGACAACCATGCCTTAGGGCTCGGCAAAAAATAACTTGGCATTT
>MAXM01000354.1 GCA_001751015.1 Desulfobacterales bacterium C00003106 | reverse complement strand
GAAAGGCCCTGAGGAGATACCCGCTATCCCGGGGATTGTGTCGCAGAAAGACGCAGACAATGAAATCCCTGTCTCCTTCAGCCAGCTAAAGACGTTGACTAATCTCCCGTGTCCTGACTACGACGACTATTTTGACTTGCTCAAGACATTCAGTCCGCAANNNNATCCCGGGGATGCTGGTGGCGCAAACCACAAGGCGCCGGGAAATATTCGGGGTGCGCCTTCTGCAACCTCAATCTTCAGTGGGACGGTTACAGGTCAAAGAGCCCAATTCAGGTGATTTCCGAAATCGACAACCTAACCACAAAGCACAAGACGCTCTCTGTGGCCTTTATGGACAACCTGCTTCCGATAAAGGAATCACGAGATATTTTTAGGGGGCTTAGCAGGTTAAACAAGAACCTTCATCTATTTGCCGAGATACGGGCCACCACCCCAAGGCCTATGTTGGAGGCGATGCAGATTGCAGGGACGCACGAGGTCCAGATCGGCATTGAGGCCCTCAGCACACGACTCCTCAAAAAGCTCAACAAGGGGACCACNNCCATCCGGAACCTGGAGGTCATGAAACACTGCGAAGAACTTGGCATAGCAAACGTTTCGAATCTGATACTCGGTTTTCCCGGCAGTGATCTCGACGATGTGGAGGAAAGCCTGCGGAATCTTGAATTCGCCCTGCCATTTCGTCCGCTGAGGTTTGTCCACTTCTGGCTTGGCCTTGGAAGCCCTGTGTCGCAGGATCCGCAAGCCTTTGGGATAAAGGCGGTTTTCAATCATCCGAATTATGCCGCCATATTCCCACCACATGTTTTCAGTTCTATACGTTTTCTGATTCAGGCTTATCGTGGCGACCTTGGGTTTCAAAGAAAGATCTGGCAACCGGTCAAGAAAAAGATAAGGGCATGGAAAAAGGAATACGCCGGACTTCACAGGGGGCCTTTGTGCACACCCATCCTGAGCTTTAGGGACGGTCGGGACTTTTTGATCATACGCCAAAAGCGCAGCAATGCCGAGCCCGCGACACACCGCCTTGTAGGAACATCCAGAGCGATCTACCTTTTCTGCCAGAGGCATCGTTCGCTCAAAAGAATCCTGGCTCATTTCCCCAACATAACAGAGGACAGGATCCTGCCTTTTTTCAGAATGATGGTGGACAAAAAATTGATGTTTGAAGAAAATGAGAAATACCTGAGTCTGGCTGTGCCTGTGAAACCGATATTGCCCGGGTCTCTATTTCATGACCGCGGCGATTAATCAGACGCTACTTAAAGATCTCTCCCGGAGACACCCCACCCGGGATGTTTTCCAGATATGCCTTGGCTTCGCCAACGGCGTAAAGCGAACCCGCCAGGCACACAGCCTCTTTCGGGCCTGCATATTTGATTGCAGCAGCCAATGCCTCATCCACGTGTGGGATTACATCAAACTCTCTTGTGTATGGCCGTATGAAAGCAGACAGGGTTGCCGTGTCCAGGCCCCGGCTGTTCTCCGGTCTTGTAATAATCAAACGATACGCCATCGGAACCAGGGAACGAATCATTGTGCGCCAGGACTTATCGGCCATAATGCCCACGACCAGCGTTAGACGGCGACCACAAAGAGCGGACTTCAAATACCTTTTCAGCGAGGAGATCCCGGCCGGGTTATGAGCGCCATCCAGGATAACCAACGGCTCTTTTGAAACGATTTCCAGTCGTCCGGGCCACTTTACTCCGGCAAGTCCCCGGTAGATCGATCCATCCGAGATCTTCACCCCTTTTTCGATCAACACCTCGATGGCGCATAGCGCCACTGCGGCATTCGAAACCTGGTGCGCGCCGCAAAGACCTATGCGGAGTTTTTTTAACTTCCTGTGAATACCGGAATAGGAACACGTTCCTTCCCTGTGGCGCCGGACTTTGAAGTCTTTGCCCAGACGGTAAAGCGATGCATCTTTTTCTGCTGCGATCCTCTGTATTACTTCAAGGGCTTTCTTGGCTTTGACTCCTATAACCACCGGAATACCGTCCTTAATAATCCCTGCTTTTTCTGCCGCAATCTTGGACAGGGTATTGCCGAGATAAGGCTGATGATCCAGGGAGATATTTGAAATAACGCTTACTTCAGGACGGACTACATTGGTGGCGTCCAGCCGCCCCCCCATACCGACTTCAAGAACGGCCCAATCGACCTTTTCTGCGGCAAAATGGTACAGGGCCATGGCAGTGGCGCATTCAAAAAAGGTTGGGGGTTCTCCCTGTGTATAAACAAGCTGAACCGCTTCCGCCGCAGCGGCTACGGCATTATCCGATATGGGAGAGCCATTGATGCGAATCCTCTCGTTAAACCGGACAAGATGAGGGGAGGTATAGAGACCAACCTTGTACCCTTCGCAGACAAGCGCAGAAGACAGGATCGCGGCCATCGAACCTTTTCCGTTCGTGCCGGCAATATGGATCGACGGGAATCGTTCATGAGGATTACCCAAACCGCGAACCAGTCGGTCTATGGAATCAAGCCCGAATTTGACCCCGAATTGTCTCAAACGATAGAGGGCGGCAAGATGTTTTTCAAGCGAGGTAATTGTCACGTTGCCTCATCACGGCTATGTTCAAAAGTTATTTCGTCCCCGTTCCTTTCAGAATCTTGATCGATTTCTTTTCCAGGAAGGCTGAGATGTCATTATCGAGGCAGAGGGGCGTTAACAGGACATCTCTCCTGCCCGGCGGTGAAATGAATATTCCCGGAATGGTGAGGGCGACAGTGCGCAAGCCTCCCCTGTCTACCGCAGAAAATATCGGGTTTTCCACAAACGAAATACCCAATGACTCCACGATATTCCTGCCAATGGCAAGGATCGTCTCTTTCGTCTCCACCAGGACGCATTTTATGCCCTGACGACCCAGCGCCGGCGCAATGCCCGAGTGAGCTGATTCAAAATCAACGATCAGTTTCGTGCCATCAGGGCAAGTTCCGAGGTTTGTCGTAATCTCCAGATCAAATCCGGCGTGAGAAAATGCAAGCGCCGTGTCAGGGAGATAGGCAACGCCCAATGCTTCCAGGAGATTTGCAACAAGCGCTCTTTTGTCCGAGACAATATTATTTACCACCAAGGGGCCTTCCGCCCCTGTCTTTTCCTCTGAAGCAGTATATCTGTTGTCCGGCTTTTCAGCCAGGACATCAATAACATAAATCCCGTTTGCGGCAAGATAACGTTGAAGTCCCTGTGGAGTCCGTTTTTTCGGGTCCTTGATAACGGTGACGCAAACATGGATAACCTGCCCGGATTCGGTCTCCCTGGCCGAAAAGACCCAGTCTCCTCTTAGTCTTGCTGAGACTCCATCGCTCAGACCAACCGATTTCCCTTTGACGCTGCTTCCGCCCAGGGCGTCTATTACTCCTTCAAGCACGCTTTGTGTATGGGTTTCTTTGTCTACGCCCATGACCTTCAAATCCTTCCAGGACTCTGACAGGACATCGTTAATCGGACCTGAAAGCTTCTTTTCGGGATCAAGAAGAATCCGACGGTCGCAGCACTCCAACAATGGAAAGGCGGCAAGGTCCAACGTGTGTTCCGTTCCGTCTCTTCCCGGCAGATAGTACCGGCCGCTGCAAATCAGGTCGCCTCCCAGGGGTTTCACGGCCTCGGACAGTATAACCCTTGACCACTTCGTGCCTTTATCCATTATGGAAAGCGGGTTCTTTTCCTCTTTGCGCGGGTCTTGGGCCTCAGAAACAGGGGAGGTCTTTTTCGCAGGCTCGTCTCGTTCTTTCGGTTTTTCCGGCGCAATCAAAACAGCCTGGGCAGCCTCTTCCCACAACAGGTCACGAGAGGGCTTCAGTATGGGAACATGGATGGATTGTCCCGGATAGATAGTATTGATGTCTTTTATGTCGGGATTTATATCTTTAAAAGCCTGCAGGTGTCTCTTCTTGATTTCGCAAAGGCGTATGTCATAATGATTTGCAAGTATTCTGCCTACTGAATCTCCTGCTCTTACCTTATAGTCACAGTAAAGGATATCCGGCAGTACCGGTATGATTAGGGAACCAGGGCTTCCCGCGGCTGTCGATTTTACGTATTTCAATGGGACGATGATCTGCTGGCCGGGATATATCCTGTTTAGATCGGAGATATGGGGATTGATCTGTCTCAGCATGATTAGGAATCCGGGAAAATCCTTTTTTGAAAGCATGCCCTTTCGTTTTAGTATATCAATGACATAATCCTTCTTTTGAACTGTATACGGGCCGCACAGAAGATCCATACCCATGTAACTTCTGATTACGAATGTCTTATGCGGCGTAAGCGCAGACACGACATCGCACCATAAAAACAACAAGCATACAGATATCAAGATCCTTTGCAAACCCAAGCCTTCCTTCCAGAGCCGCCCGCAGGCCCTCACGCACACCTGGAAAATCCGCAGGCGCGACATGTCAAGCAGCCACCCTCGTGCTCCAAAGGCGATCCACAGTCCGGGCATCCACCCATCATATGCGACAGCTCATCTGTACCAAGATTCATAAAGTGTTTGATCACCTTCCCGATCGCATCAGGACACGAAAGAACCATCTCGCCGTTCTGCCATATAGGACAAGGACAACGAATGCCTACAATCTGCTTTACAATCGACTCAACACTGACCCCGGCCCTCAGGGCAAGTGAAATAAGACGTCCTGCCGCCTCTATCTGGGACGAAGCGCATCCCCCGGTCTTTCCCATCTGTGCAAAGACTTCACATATTCCCGCGTCATCGGAATTGATGGTCACATAGAGCTTGCCGCAGCCCGTACTGATACGTTCTGTTATTCCATACGTTCGAACAGGACGAAAACGAGGGGTAAGCTCCTTTTTTTGCGTGTCGCCTCCAATATTGAGGACCTGCCGCTCCCTGCTTCCGTACCGATAGATCGTTACCCCTTTGCACCCGTATTCATAGGCCATTCGATAGACGTCTTCCACGTCCTTTTCCGTTGCATTCGCCGGGAAATTTACCGTCTTTGAAACAGCATTGTCTGTATGGTTCTGAAACGCCGCCTGAATCCTGATGTGCCATTTAGGGGCAATGTCATGAGAGGTCACAAAAAGACGCTTCAAATCCTCCGGAACATCCTCTGTATGCTGCACAGACCCTGTCTCTGAGATTGTTTTTATCAGATCTGCGGAAAAGAACTTCTTCTTCCGGGCCATCTTTTTGAAAAAAGGATGAATCTCAACCAGTTCGTCTCCATCCAACACCTTGCGGACATACGAAACAGCAAAAAGAGGTTCCACACCGCTTGAGCAATTGGCAATAATACTGATGGTTCCGGTAGGCGCAATCGTCGTGGTAGTAGCATTTCGCATGTACGGTGTCTCAGGGCGATCATACGCGCTCCCTTTGAACCCGGGAAAATTACCCCTCTTTTTGCCAAGCTCGGCAGAGGCCTCGCGCGCCGTTTCCGAGATCAGCGTCATCACCTCTTCACCAGTCTTGACACAACGCTCTGAATCATAGGGAATACCGAGCAGAATCAGCATATCGGCAAACCCCATAACGCCGAGGCCGATTTTTCTCGTACACCTGCTCATCTCTTCTATCTCTTTTAACGGGTATTTGTTGATTTCAATAACGTTGTCCAGAAAATGCACCGCAGCCCTTACCGTCTTTTTCAATCGTGTCCTGTTGAGCTCTCCTCCGGTTACCATCCTGGACAGATTGATCGAACCGAGATTGCACGATTCATACGGAAGGAGCGGCTGTTCCCCGCAGGGGTTGGTCGCCTCAATATCGCCTAAGTGAGGAGTCAAATTGGCCTTGTTGATATTGTCCAGAAAGATGATTCCCGGCTCTCCGCTCTGCCAGGCAGACTGCACGATCAAGTCAAAAACAGATCGCGCCGCGATCCTTTTAACGCTCTTTTTCGTCCTGGGGTTGATTAGATCGTAACTGCTTTCGGTTTCCAGAGCCTTCATGAACTCTCCGGTCAGGGCCACTGAGATATTGAAATTCGTCAGGTTTCGGAGATCTGTCTTGATCAGGATAAATTTTTCGATATCCGGGTGATCCACGCGGAGGATACCCATGTTTGCGCCCCTCCTGGTCCCTCCCTGTTTTATGGCTTCGGTAGCCATATCAAAGACCATCATAAAGGAGACAGGACCGCTCGATATCCCACGAGTGGAAAAGACAGCGTCCTTTTCCGGCCGAATTCTTGAAAAAGAAAATCCGGTTCCACCGCCGCTCTTGTGTATCATGGCAGTATGTTTGATCGTCTCAAAAATGCTCTCTATCGAATCTTCTATGGGCAATACAAAACAGGCGGACAACTGGCCGAGATGCCTGCCCGCATTCATAAGGGTCGGTGAATTCGGCATAAAGACAAGGCCGGACATCAGTTTGAAAAACTCTTCTTCGGTCTTTGCCGTATCAGCCTTTGGATCAAATTTCCTGTCTGCGGCAGCCACGGTCATGGCTACCCGCCGAAACAGATCCTCGGGGGCCTCAACAGGATTCCCCTTTCGGTCTTTCTTCAGATACCGTTTTTCCATCACAATCAGTGCATTTTCGGAAAGTTCAGCAGGCATTGCTTCCTCNNTATTTCCTTGAGTCCTTCTTCATCTATGATTTCTATCCCGAGATTCCTGGCCTTGTCGAGCTTGGATCCCGGATTTTCTCCTGCAACTACATAGGATGTCCTGCTGCTCACTGTGCCGGCGGCCTTTCCTCCCAGCCTCTCGATTTGTGCCTTTGCCTGAGCCCGCGTTAAGGAAGAAAGCGTCCCTGTCAGTACGAACGTCATGCCAACAAGGGTCGGCTCATGAAGCACAGGCATGGCCTCCGGCATCACACCGCTTGCAAGAAGACGCTCTATATTACGCCGGTTTTCAGGATTTCCCAAAAAAGCAACAACGCTCCCCGCAACCTGCGGACCTACCTCCTTGAGATCAAGGAGTTCTTCTTCATTGGCTCCAATCAACCGGTCCAGGGATCCGAAGTGGCGGGCCAGGACCTTTGCAAGATGCTGACCCACATAACGGATGCCAAGCGCATAGACAAAACGGTCAAGCGTGGTCTTCTTGCTCTTTTCCATCGCAGCAAGAAGATTGTCGGCAGATTTTTCCGCCATACGTTCAAGCCCGCAAATCATATCGCGCTTCAGGGCGAAAAGGTCTGCGTATGATCCCACCAGGCCTTTTTCCACCAACTGCTTAACCAGCTTATCACCGAGGCCATCGATATCAAGGGCGTTCTTTGAAGCAAAGTGCTTGATCCGTTCCTTTACCTGTGCCCTGCAACTCGTATTGATACATCGCCTTGCCACCTCCCCTGAAAGGCGGACCACTTCTGAACCGCAGACCGGACAGGAATCAGGCATCCGGAACCGGACCTCTCCACCGGTCCTTTTCGACTCAATAACCTTTACCACCTCCGGGATAACGTCCCCGGCCCGCTGAACCAGGACTGTGTCGCCCCCGCGAATATCTTTTTTGGCAATCTCGTCTTCATTGTGGAGTGTGGCCCGGCTGACCACAACACCTCCCACAGATACAGGCGCAAGATTGGCGACCGGTGTGAGAACCCCTGTGCGCCCGACCTGGACTTCAATTGAAACCACAGAGGTGGTCTCCTGGGTGGGAGCGAATTTATAGGCGATGGCCCAGCGGGGACTCCGGGATTTCTCGCCAAGCCTTGTTTGCAGTCCAAGGTCGTCCACCTTGATTACTACGCCGTCTATCTCGTATGGAAGCTCATTGCGTTCTGACTCGATTTCGCGATAATATTCAACTGCGCTCTCGATCCCCGTGCAGATCTCTGCCGACGGATTGACCCTCAGCCCCAAACGCTTTAATATCCGGAGGGCTTCCCAGTGGGTATTGAAATCAACCCCCTCAACCACGCCGACTCCATAGCAAAACATCTCCAACGGACGCCGGGCGGTTATCCTCGGATCCAGTTGTCTGAGAGAACCGGCTGCCGCATTTCTCGGGTTGGCAAAAGGAGTTTCCTCTTGTTCAAGCCGCTGCCTGTTCAAGGATCTGAATCCCGAAAGTCCGATAAATACCTCGCCCCGGACCTCCATCCTTCCCGGAATCGGAAAAGAAGGGTCGCTCAAGAGCACAAGAGGGACAGTCCGAATCGTCCTCACGTTGGCAGTAATATCCTCACCCGTAAAACCATCTCCCCTGGTGGAAGCTCTGGCAAGCAGGCCTTTTTCATATATCAATTCCACTGCTGTCCCATCCATCTTTGGTTCCGCAGTGTAGGTAATCGTTGCATCCTTTCCCAACAGCTTCTTGACCCGGTGATCAAAGGCCCTGATCTCGTCTTCGTCAAATCCGTTCTCTAAGC
>MAXM01000353.1 GCA_001751015.1 Desulfobacterales bacterium C00003106 | reverse complement strand
TAATTATCTAAAGGTCTATAGGAACTCCATTACTTCAGTCAACTCGCTGGCCGAAGACCTGCGCAGCTCCACCCCGGCGTCGGCAAAAACATACGCAGGGCCTTTCCCCTGCAGGTCTTCTTTTACGACAACTATATCCACTTTCTGGTTGACCAGCCATTCGGCCACGCGAATCCCCTTGGCCTTGACAACACCGGTATGCGGGTTGTTCACGATTTCCTGTTTCTCAATCTCTCCGTCGGACCGGCGAAAAAGCACCATGGCAAAATGCGGCGCTTCACCGAAGTGGGCGCTCACGTATCCCGCAGTGTCAGAAAGAGGGACTGCGACACGTACGTGTTCGCGGACCTGGGGCTCATAGTGAATCAAAACCCTCTCCACGTGAGGCACCTTTTTTCGGATATCTGACTCAATAAGCTGTGTGATTGCGTGAGCCTTTTCAAGATCGCGCGTATCCATGACCAGCTCTGTCTCCACAAACCGATAACGCCCCGCGTTACGGCCCACAAGATATCGAATCTCGGTCACCATTGGCCGGGCCTCGATGATCGAGCGTACGTGATCGAGCGTGGCATGATCAAGGGAGGCATCGAGCAATACGCGCATCCCGTCAGAAAGAAGATCCCAGGCCGCGCGACCGATAAAGACAAGGACAAGCCCTGCCGCAATATGGTCTATAGAAATCCCCGGGAAGGCTGTGTCGACCTTGAAATAATTCAACACCACAGCAAGCAGGACCACTACGGAAGAAAGCACATCGACCTGGCGATGCTTGCCCTCAGCGATCAATGTGGGCGATTCAGTCCGTTTGCCTACAGCAATTGCATATTGGCCGAACAGGAACGTGACAACCACGCAGCCCGACAACCAACCGATAAGCCCAAGCGTGATCGCCGGGGTCTTTGTCGCCGCAAAGAAGATATTGCGGACTATCTCGAACCCCGCAAAAAGAATGAAAAGCGCTATGGCCACCGAAATCATGTTCTCGATCTTGTAGAGACCGTATGGAAAGGTAGGCATTTTGCGTGCAGAGAGTTTCAGACCGGCAAGCACGGTCAGGGAGGCGACTGAATCAGTGGCGGAGTCAATTGCGCTGGCGGCCACGGCAAGGCTGCCTGAAAAAGACGCAAGCGCCACCTTGAGCCCGGCAAGTGCGAGGTTGATCAAAAAGGCATAGAGCGCCACACGCTCTACCTGCCCGGTTTCCCTATCGGCGCTGACAGGGCCTTTATGTCCTGCTGACAGGGGCAAGAAGTGCTCCTCATATTGTTTCAGCGAGTCCGCAACAGACGAGACAGGAAAAAATAAAAGATTATCTGTACGACCTCGGTCACAAAACCGATTGCATACAACAGGGCCTGTTTATGAAAAAAGAACTCAATTGCAAAAAAGATCGCAGCAATAGTCAGGGAAGCCTGCAAGATATATATGAATACTTCTTCGTGCTCCGGATACCGCGCTGCGGCAAAAGCCAGCACAGCACGTATGCCCGGGACACCGAGCGCAAGAGAAAACCAGAAGCGCTCACCGCAAAGAGGTACGACAGGCCAGCCAAAACGCCCGGAGATACTATTCGAACAAGAGATCGGCAGATCAGGATCTGCCGCAAAGACAATCATCACTGCAAGATAGGTCGCTCCCAAACACCCGAAGAGTCGTTGAAACCGCATTATTCCACCCTTTTCCGTTGAGACACACATAGCCGTCACGGGTTCAGGGGTTGCCCTTGTTTGAAGGCCTCAAGTGCCTGATGAAACCACGAATAGCAGCGCGGGCGTCTCCAGCTTATACACGTCCTGAAACTTAGCCTTCGTTATCCTCAAATCGTTCTATTCTCATGCCTTTTCCATTCAGAACTCACGAATCAACGGTTCAAATTATCGGTAAACCCTGAACCTTTGAACCCGTGAACGGTTACAGACACACCAATTCAGAGTATGCGCCAGGGGTTTTTTCATGCATGATTCGGGCTGAGTTGAGCAGCGAGATAATCCTCCATGTCATGATCCCACCTGGATTTGAGATAAGCGGTTCTTCCATCTATCTTGATATCCGAAAGCTCTGCAATTCCTCTGAAATCAGCCCCGAACAACTGGGCGCCGTTTAGAATAGTCCCGCATAGTCTGGCGCCTGTGAAGCGGGCGGAGGTCAAATCCGTGTTTGAAAGGTTCGTCCCTGTCAAATCCGCGTCGGAAAAGTCGACCCCGGCCAGATTACTTCCTGACAGGTCTGCTTTGCTGAAACTTGATCCCCTGAAATTGGCCTCAATAGCCCATACGTATCTCATCATGGCCTCTTGAAAATTGCAGCCGATCAAGCTTGCCATCCACATCCTTGCCCCGTCCATTTTTGCCTTGAGAAAATTGACGTTGCGGGCATCCACACCGTTGCAATGAACCATTTCCAGATCGGCCTTTACAAAACTGCAGTAATCCAGGAAGGCTTCCCTGAAATTGCTTCCGAGGAAGTTGATTCCATCCAGATTCAGTTTACAGTATCGACCCTTTACAAAAAACATGTGTTGAAAAGACCTGATTCCCTGGCTCACTTTCTTGATGATATCGTTTTGCGTCAATTGCAATGACTTTAACATGAATTCCATCCTCCTGAAATAGTGACTCTTCCATAGTTAAAACTTCATAATTCGACATTCCTTGTTCGATATTCGATCCTACGTCACCGTGCAAAGAGGCTGAACGGTAAACTTCTCAAAAATCTCGGGCAAATGAAAGGCCGAAGGGCACTGACATGAATTTCTTCGTTGCCGACAGTCTGAATACCTGTATTAGAACTGTACCACCATCCCCGCCGAGGTTATCCCCGCCCCCATAACACCAAAAAGAACCTTGGATCCCTTGCCGATTCTCCCCTGATCCAGCGCCTCTTTGAGGGCAATCAATGTGCAGCTCGATCCGGTATTGGCATACTTGCCAATTGTGAGAACGATCCTGTCTTCTGTTATGTCAAACTGTCTCGCAGCGATCAGGATAGTCTGGAGGTTAACCTGATGCGGCAGAAACAGATCAATATCCTTCCCTGTAAGACCGGTCACCTTCAAGGTCCGCCCAATTGCCTTTGTAAGTTCTTCTGTTGCGGCTTTTTCGAAGATCTTCCGGTTGATGTTGCTATTGGAGTTGCCCATCACGATGTAACCCTCTTTCAGGTTCTTTTCGGTTATCGGAAGCTCCTGATAGGCATTCAACATCCAGTGGTGCTGAGGATTCGCCTGAAGATACCCTCCGAGGATACCCTCCTTTTCATCCCCTGTCCATTGCATTACAATTGCGCCTGCGCCGTCAGCCACGGCAGGAAGAGAAGTAAGATACTCCCAGTCAAGAACACGTGAATACGTCTCGCCACCGGCCAGAAGAATATAAGGAGCCTGCTCTGAGAGAAAACCTGACGCCATGGCCATTCCATAAACAGCGCCTGAACATGTTGCGTTGATGTCGCTTATTGCCGGATCTTCGAGCCCGAGTTCATTGGCAATGAAACTTGCCGTGGCCCCTCCCCTGATCGTGTAGTAAAAAGAAAATGCAAGGAAAAATGCGTTTATCAACGATCGGTCCAAACCGGAATCGGCCATGGCGTCTTCGCACGATTTTATGATAAGGTCATCATACTTGACCTTGTCATCTGTCGTGCATGTGCCCGGCCAATGAGTCCAATAGCGCTTTTTGAAGCCGGTGGTGTTTTCGATCCGATCAAGGTCTATTCCCACTGCCATCGCCATTGCTCTGGTATCTTTTCCAAAGCGGGCCTTCAACCCTTCGTAGAGTGCATTGTCCTTTTGTTTCAAGTAATTTTCTACAATTATTTCATTAGTAACAGGGGCATAAGGGGGGAAAGCAACTCCAATCCCGTCTGACACCCGTATGCCCATGCGTTTACCAACAACCATTCCCATCTTTGCGTCTTCTCCTGAATAGTGTCTGAACGGAACACCCGTAAACCCAAATTTTCGTGTGCGTGCAACAGAGGGCCGACCTCAGTTCTTGCAATGACAGCCGGGCACAGGGGTTTTCCTTCAGACACCAACTATTGACTTTCAGGAATCCCAACTGATCATAAGTGTAGTAAGTGTCCTGCGTTTTTCGTCAACCTCATAGACTAAACGAAACGGGCCCGCCTTGAAACGACGCAGGCCCTCAAGCCTGCCGACCATGGCATGTCCCTTATGAGGATTCTCGGACAGGATCGTATGAGCGCCGACAAAAAGCTGTTTCATCTCAGCAGGAAGTCCTTCCGCATAACGGCGGACGTGGTCCGTAACAAGAACTGCATAGTTCAATATGGTTCTCCGAGCACATCCTCAAAGGGGAAAAGGTTCCCCTCTCTTTTTTCGGTCAGTCCCCTTGCTACCCCGGTCATGAGTTCTTTGTCGGAAAGGATATCAAGGGTGGCCATTAGACTGAAATACTCATCATAATTCATTAATACGGCAGAGGGCCTCCCCCCGCGTGTGACGATATAGTGGTTCCGGATTTTCTCCAACTCTTTGACGATCTTCAGGAAATTTTTTCTTGCTTCGGAAACTGTAATGATCTCTGCAGCCACAGCCCCTCCTTTTTGTACATTGTAGTGTACATTTCTCGCCTGATGATGTCAAGTCCATAATTGGCGGTTTCCCTTTCTCCTTTGATTCGTCACAA
>MAXM01000352.1 GCA_001751015.1 Desulfobacterales bacterium C00003106 | reverse complement strand
TATCTACAGCGACTATGCAGAGGGTATACCTGAAACAGTAGATTTTATGGCTATCCATGGCGAACAGATATATCTACCTTCAGTGGTTCTCGGAGAACTCAATTTTGGGTTTCATGAAGTGGACCCTTAGATCTCCAGAACTACCATTGCCACCGCATATCCGGTGTCATCCGACAGGCTGAGGAAACACCTTTCTATCCCGATCTCCCGGCAGACAGATTCTGCATCATCATAGAGCCGGAGATAAGGCTTTCCCAAAGGGTCATTTGCGACTTCAATCTGCCTGCAATGGATTCCACGCCGCATCCCCGTCCCCAATGCCTTTGACATGGCCTCCTTTGCCGCAAAACGAAGTGCATACCGCCCGGCGCTGTCCATTCGGCGCTTGCAGTATTTCTTTTCGTGTTCCGTGAAGACCCTGTTGACAAAGGACTCCCCCCAACGATCAATGGCGTCTCTGATGCGTGAGACCTTTACTATGTCAACACCGATTCCGTATATCATAGGCAAATATGTTGTGAGTCCTGAGCGCCGAATACGTCTTGAACCGGCACAAACTGTTTTTCCCTTGATTCCACGTCTCTTACATACCATAATATTTATATAAGTTACAAGAATTGCGCTGATTCCAACGGATTTCTCACGTCCCTCAAGTTCCAAGGCAGGGTCGTTCCGGCCTCGACAAAGGCGATATGTTACCGAAAATCAAAACAAAATCAGGCTTCACGCTTATAGAACTCATCGTGACCATCGCGATATGTGCTATCCTCTCAAGCATAGCCGTGCCGAGCATAACCAGGTTGCTTCCGATGTACAGGCTCAAGAGCGAGGTCAGAAAGATTGCTTCCAATATGAACAATGCCCGGTTCCAGGCAATATCTACAAACAGGGAACACAGGATTGCATTTAGTGTAACCAATAATACATATAAGATTTTTGTCGGAAACAGGCCAAAGGGATCGGATGTATGGACACTACAAGGCGATTTCTCAACAGACAAAATATCGATAGACAGAAATACGTTTACGAATAACGAAGTTGTCTTCAGACCCAATGGATCAGTTGACGATGATTCGTCTACCGGTGACGGATGGCTGGTCCTGAAAAACAGCGATAACAAGGAATATGAATGCAGGATAATCTTTGCAACAGGTAACATACATGTCGATGCCCTGCCATGATTGAAACGCTGATCCCAAATGAAATCAATAAACAATAAAGGTTTTACCCTGATCGAAATACTGATTGCCATCTGCATCCTCGGCTTTGGACTTCTCGCCACGGCCCAGATGCAGGCGATGGCCATTAAGGGCAACTCATTTGCGAACAAGACCACTACGGCCTCCACGCTGGCACAGGACAAGATGGAGGAACTAAGAGGGTCGGCATCTCCTGTTTCCGGCGCGGATACTAAAGAAGGCTACATCAGAACCTGGACAGTTGACGATAAGACTCCCGCAACCGGCCTGAGAACATTGACCATAAGCATTACCTGGAACAATTGTGCTTCATCCCAGATAATAACGGCTATTACACGCATGTAGCTTTGCAAGGATTCGCTATGAGACCATTTGGATCAGACGGAACAACGGGTTTTACCCTTATTGAGCTTCTGATATCCATGGCCCTTAGCGGTATTGTCATGTCTGCGATCTACACCCTGTTTATCAGCCAGAACAGGTCCTACAGCATACAGGAGCAGGTATCGGAAATGCAGCAAAACGCCAGGGTGGCCATGGACAGGATCGTTCGGGATGTAAGAATGGCAGGGTACGGGGTGGTGAACAGCGAAGCTTTTCTGATAGGAAGTGTCGACTCTGTCTATGATGAAGATGATTTTCAAACGAACAATGATCCAAACAGATTGGATGCGGACGGCATCATGATAAGGAGGGCCGATTCACCCCCGCTCGGCATAATCACATATTCTGGAACAACCCTGTCGGTCTGTTCCCCCAGCAATTTTGAGGCAGGTGACATCTTGACCATCACTGCCGGCAATAATTATCAAGCCATCCAAGTGACTCAAATCGCAGATACGAGTGCGTCTCCGTGCCCTGCTCGTTGTGACGCTGGTAGTGGTCAATGTGACAAGATAAACTTTTCTCCGGGGCAATCAGCCTACAACAATCCGGGAGGGTTAGATGACTGGGCAAGCAACGGCACAGTCGCCCTGTTTGCCCAGACTGCCTATTTCATAGATGTAAAATCTGACGGCAGTCCTGTCTTAAAACGATCCATAAACGGACAGCCGGCTCAAACGCTTGCCGAAAACATCGAGGATTTGCAGATTGCCTACCAGTTATCGGGCGATGCCACTTGGTATGACACCCTGTCTCCTACTCAACAAGTTCAAGACATAAGATCGGTCAGGATTAATGTCCTTGCCCGGACCGACAAGATGGATCCGCACTTTTCGGGCAAAAGACAGGCCATAGAGGACCATGCCGCAGGCAATGCCGACAAGTACAGGAGAAGGCTTCTTACCACGGTAATCAACGTCAGAAACATGGGGCTGTGAGGGGGGGACACCGATGAAACCCGTATCCGTATTGAAAGACAACAGAGGCGCGGCCCTGGTTGTTGCTATTCTGATAATGGCAGTGCTTATGCTTATAGGCGCGGCGGCCATCATAACTTCCTCCATCGAAATCAAGATATCGGGAAATGAGAAGAACAGCCGGGAGGCGTTTTACGCCGCAGAGGCCGCATGGCCAACCGCTCTGATCTGGCTGGATAGCCAAAGCGCTCCTTTCATGGGCAACGAAGACGACGACACTGACGACCCCCGGATCGTTTCTAATGTTGCCGTAGGGACCAATCAGTTCAGTTATGAACTCAACTACCAGGCCCAACAAGACATACCAGGATATAGTACCGACTATAAAAATTTTTACTATGATGTCGAATGTACCGGCAACGGCCCTGGTGTGTCTGAAAGCAGTGTGCAGATAACGGCCGGCAAGGCACATAGGGTAGTGTATTGAGGGTCTCGATATGCGAAAGTTCTCATATTTAAAGGTGTTTTCAGAGAATTTTTTACTGTCGAGTAAGGGCCTTAAGGAAAAACAGACATGAAAAGAACAAGCACAGGGCTGAACAAGGTATTTG
>MAXM01000351.1 GCA_001751015.1 Desulfobacterales bacterium C00003106 | reverse complement strand
TGTGATTTGAGATCGAACAAATTTGACCCAAATTTATGCGCCTACTTGGGAAAGTTATTTTGTCCCCGTTCCTTACGTTGTTTTTTGGGGGTTATTATTCGGACTGTCAGTGACATAGCTACCATGCAGCGGGAGGCGGATTGCCTGCGAAGGGACGGCAGGCGGATCGTGTTTGTCCCGACCATGGGATTTTTTCACGCAGGGCACCTGAGCCTCATGCGGCTGGGACGCAATCATGGCGATCACCTGGTTGTCAGTATATTTGTTAATCCCACACAGTTCGGCCCGGGGGAGGATTTTGACGCCTATCCGAGGGACCTTGATCGGGACTTCAAGATGGCTGAATCCGCCGGGGTCGATACGGTCTTTGCTCCTGCGGCCTCCGCGATGTATTTGCAAGGATATCAAACAGATGTCTCCATGGAGCGGCTCCCGCGACATCTTTGCGGTCTGTCTCGTCCCAGTCACTTTTGCGGCGTTCTCTCTGTAGTGACCAAGCTGTTTCATATTGTCAAGCCTCACTCAGCGGTGTTCGGAGAAAAGGATTATCAGCAATTAATAGTTGTCAGGCGTATGGTAAAAGACCTGAACTTCGATATCAGGATTATCGGCGCTCCTGTTGCAAGGGACGATGACGGGCTGGCAATGAGTTCCAGGAATTCCTGCCTTTCAAGAGAAGAACGCATGTCCGCCCCTGTCCTTTTTCAGGCCTTGCAGGGTGCACAAAGGCTTGTGGAAGATGGGCTGCGGAATTCAGATGAGATTGTTGCAATGGCGCGAGAGATGATTCTGTCAAGACCGGGCGTCAGAATAGACTATGTTTCAATATGTGATCCGGAAACGCTTGAAGATGTGAGTCAGGTGTCGCGCAAAGCACTGATGGCGCTTGCCGTATATGTGGGAAAGACGCGCCTGATTGACAACACGATCCTGACGCCTGCATAATAGTTTCCGTTCACGCCTTGTGTTGTTGAGTTCCAAGTGTTGTCATATAATAAGTCTCACGGTCGATTTGGATATTCTTGACAGAAAAAAGGTTTCTTACTATATTACGAATTGTTAGCGCTTATGCCCCCGACCCCATTAGCGCTGAGTTGTTTCATGGTTTTTTGTCAATCTTTTTATGCTAAGGGCTGAGAAAAATCGTGCTCGTAATCGAACAGTAAACTATGCTCCATGTCAAGACTTTTGGCAAGGGATATGCCGATTCATATCTGCTGAGCATGCCGTTTTCGAACATCGGTTGTCAATAGAGCGGACCAATCAGAAAGGATTTTCTCTTGTTATCCGGCTTTGAGCATTGCATTACGAGTTATGCGTCTGGTATCATACCATGAGAGCGTAATTCCATCCCCGTTCCTAAAGGAGGCTGAATGACGGCGCACACGCATACAGGCATTATTGGCGGGATTACGAGAAACGTATTCATCCTCGGCCTTGTGAGTCTGTTTACTGACTTGAGCAGCCAGATGGTCTTTCCGCTGATCCCGCTTTTTCTGACCAGTGTTCTGGGATGCGGCGCTCTTGTTGTGGGCGTTGTTGAAGGCGCTGCTGAGACGTGCGCTTCTTTCCTGAAGGTGGTATCCGGCTACTGGTCGGACAAGATCAGGAAGAGAAAACCGTTTATCCTGTTCGGCTACAGCATGTCGTCGATAATCAAACCGTTATTTGCTCTGGCCAATGCGTGGAGTTTTGTGCTTTTTCTCAGGGTAATAGAGAGGATCGGAAAAGGTCTCAGGACAGCCCCGCGTGATGCGCTTGTGGCCGAGTCCTGTGATGAATCGGTCCGGGGCAGGGCATACGGGTTTCACAGGGCCGCGGACGGGATTGGTTCTATGTTGGGGGCGCTCCTTGCCTTGCTCCTTCTCCCTGCCATAGGTTACAGGAATATTTTTCTGTTTGCCTTGATACCGGGGATGATTTCAGTTTTTGTTATCTTCTTTGTCAGGGAAAAGAAAGCACAAAAAAGAGCCGCGCAAAAAGAGGTCTCCGTGAGACTGGGTTTGAAGCAATTGCCTGCGAACCTGAAGCTTTACATTGTTGCTTGCTCAATATTCGCACTGGGGCATTTCGGATACCCCTTTTTTCTTCTGCGGGCAAAGAACATAGGATTGGCCGACAACACGGCGATTCTTGCTTATCTTCTCTTTTATGTTGTCTATTCAATCAGCGCGGTTCCTTCAGGCATATTGTCGGACAGAATCGGACGAAGACCCGTTCTGATAGGTGGCTATCTCGCATTTGGCATAACCTCTGCGGGGCTGATATTCAGTTCGAGCCTGTGCAGCATGTTGTTCCTTTTCATGGCGTACGGCATCTCTTATGCCATGATCGATGGCACGCAAAGGGCCTTTGTGGTTGATTTGGCTCCCCAACACCTGAAAGGGACCGCACTCGGCGTGTTCCATACGGCAACAGGCATGGTCGCCCTCCCGGGCGGATATATCGCAGGCTCCTTGTGGGACAAGATAAGCCCGGAAGCCACATTTGTTTACGGCCTTTCATTGACAGCAGCTTCAGTCGTGTTTTTTTTCTTTGTAAAACGTGCCTGACTGTCTCGGGCAACAGAAGACCAAGCCATGCCTGTCCGCGACCAATTCTTGACATAATGATACCCCTTTGTTAGCTTCTTTCGAAGAGATCCCTTCCCCTTGGGTCAACAGACAGACGATACAGATGAGGTTGTCATGGAATTTGAAAGTGTCATAGGGCTGGAAGTACATGCTCAGCTTCTCACCCGGTCGAAGATATTCTGCGCATGTTCCACTGAGTTCGGCGCCCCGCCGAATACCCACACATGTCCGGTCTGTCTCGGGATGCCGGGCGTCCTGCCGGTTTTGAACCAAAAGGTGGTGGAATACAGCATACGCGTAGCCCTGGCTACCCACTGTGCTATTGCCCGTGAAAGCAGGTTTGCCCGTAAGAACTATTTCTATCCTGATCTGCCCAAGGGATACCAGATATCCCAGTTTGAACTCCCGATAGCGGAACATGGGCATATTGAGATTGAGGTTAATAAGACCAGAAAAAGAATCGGGATTACAAGAATTCATATGGAAGAAGACGCCGGCAAGCTGCAGCATGATCCCTACCGGCCCATAAGTCTGGTCGATTTCAACCGTACCGGAGTTCCCCTGATCGAGATCGTAAGCGAACCGGACCTGAGATCGCCGGAAGAAGCAGGGGAATACCTTCGTCATCTTCGTTCGGTCCTGGTTTATCTCGGTGTGTGCGATGGGAATATGGAAGAAGGGAGTTTTCGGTGTGATGCAAATGTTTCAATACGCCCTGAGGGTTCCCGGGTATTGGGGACAAGGACTGAACTCAAGAATATGAATTCCTTCAGGAACGTGGAAAAGGCCCTTGCCTACGAAATCAGACGTCAAAAGGAGCGGATAGAAGAAGGCCACAGGGTCATACAGGAGACCCTCCTCTGGGACCCGGACAAGGGGGTCAGCATTCCGATGCGCGGAAAAGAAGAGGCGCATGATTATCGCTATTTCACAGATCCGGACCTGGTTCCTTTAATTATTGACGATGAATGGATCGCCACGGTGAAAAAGGGGATCCCTGAACTCCCTCAAGTAAAAAAGCAGCGATTTATGACAGACTACGACCTGCCCGCCTATGATGCGGATGTCCTTGCCACCTCAAGGGAACTTGGTGATTATTTTGAGGCATGTGTCAGGAGGTTTCCCCGGCCCAAACAGGTAAGCAACTGGATAATGGGTCCTCTCTTCAGCTTGCTCAGGGCGGAAGAAAAGGAGATAACCCAAAGCCCGATCTCTCCTGAGCGATTGGCCGGGCTCCTGCAGTTGATCGATTCAGGCACAATCAGCGGCAAGATCGCCAAGAGGGTCTTTGAGGATATGGCAAAGACAGGCGGAACCGCAAAAGAGATAGTGGAAAAAAATGGACTGGTACAGGTTACGGACACAGGCGAGATCGAAGATGTTGTCCGGCTTATTCTTTCCAAGCTCCCGGGTGAAGTGGAAGCTTACAGGAATGGCAAGCAAAAACTGTTCGGTTTTTTTGTGGGGCAGGTAATGAAGGAGACCAAAGGAAAGGCAAACCCCGAGATCGTCAATAGAATCCTGAAAAAACACCTCGCCGCTGAACCATCATGAAAAACAGGCAAAAAGATTCAACCCTGCCATCCACACGAGGAATCAAGTATATACTTCCGCGGATTAACGTGAATGCCCTTCAGGGTCACCTCATAATGAAGATGGGGCCCCGTGCTTCGCCCGGTATTTCCGATTGCACCGATTCTGTCGCCACGCTTTACTTTATCGCCATGTTTCACGGAGAATTCCTTCAGGTGTGCGTAGCGAGTGACAATGCCATGTCCATGATCGATGACAGCGAGGAGTCCATAAACGCCCTTTTTGCCGACAAAGGTCACTACACCGGAGGCAGGAGCTATAATCTCCGTGCCTTCATGAGCTGCGATGTCCAATCCTTTATGGAATTCGCGCCGTCCGGTAAAAGGAGAAGTCCTGTAACCGAAACTCGATGATATCCAGCCCGCAGCAGGTTTAATGGATGGTGTGGCGGCAAGCAGGGATTTCTTCTTTTCCAGGGATGTGATCAGATCCTGGAAACTCTTCAGTTGGAGATCAGAAGCCATCTTGAGGTGTTCAAGCTCTTCTTGCATCTCCCGAACCAAGGTGTTCTGGCTTGTTGTTAGCGGCAGACTTGCGTAAAGGTCATCGGCGCGGGATCCGCCAACGCCGAGCATGGCCTGTTTATCAGGCGGATCGTCTATATCGGCAATAACACGCACTCTTGCATCAAGGCTTTTTAGTGTTATGATTTCTTGTTTCAGGGTGTTGATTTCATCTGAAAAGGCAAAAAATTGAGAACGCTGGTTTTGGAGCTGATTCTGGAGGAGTTGGATGCCGGGAAGAGATGCCTTCATCCGGAAATAGTCGTAGAAGAGGTAGCATGCGCCACTGAAAAGGATGATCATGAGACAGACAGCGCAACGCAACCAGAACCCGGAAATCTTGAAGCGCTTAATACGGGATGAGTCATCAGGTACAAGAAGAAATGTCAGGTTTTTTTGCGCCAAGATCGACCCCGTTCCTAACCATTCCGTATCATGGCTATCTCATCGCAATCCGGAAATTTCACACACTTCACACAATCGGCCCATATTTTTTGTGGAAGACTCGACTTGTCTGTGACGCGGAATCCGTGTCTTGCAAAGAAATTTTCTTGATAGGTCAATGTGAAAATGCGGTTAACCTGCAGGGTCTTTGCGTCTTCTACTGCCGCAGTCAATAATCGGGACCCGATTCCCCGGCCCCGGTGTTCTTCGAGAACGGCCAGGGATCGTATCTCTGCCAAGTCATCCCAGCAAACATGCAGGGCGCAGGTTGCAATTATCCTGCCGTCTTTGGCTTCACAGACATTGAAGTCTCTCAGGCAATCGTATAACTCACTGATTGCGCGAGCAAGAAGGTCGCCGGTGTCAGCATATTTCTTGAGGAGGTCATGTATCGATCTTACGTCCCGAACAGTTGCCTTCCGGATCATATCGTTCCTCTGTCGAGATATGAAAAACAGGACAGGAAACAGAGTATTCCTGTTCGCAAGACCTCCTGACTGGATGGCAAAATTTGATGCCGGGGCCCAGAATTGAACTGGGGACACGCGGATTTTCAGTCCGCTGCTCTACCGACTGAGCTACCCCGGCAAGGCTTTTTGATGTGGCGGAATAAAATCAATATGTTATATCCCCACAAGACCTATATCTATACTTTCTTATTCCTGGAATGTCAAGACTATTTTCCGGGATGTTTTTCACGCTGATCCACGATGACCCGGAAGTCAATAAGGAACGGGGACGAAATAACTTCCCTGTTCCTATAGACCTTCAGATAATTAATTGCACAAGGATAGAGGGAAAAATTCGAGCAAGGCATACATTGGGGCACGTTGTCGAGGATTTTGACCGATAACGCCGTGCAATTATTTATGTGAAGGTCTATAACCAAGGTCCCCGTATACGTACTGTAGAATCGCTGCGGATGTGATGGCTGCTGTTTCGCTACGCAATATTCGTATACCTGCAGAAACCGGGACATACCCGCGTTTCGCAGCGGCATCAATTTCCTTGCGTGTGAATCCACCCTCGGGACCGATGACGGCGATAATTCTTTGCGCGTCCTGCGTTTCATCCAGGGACTCCTTCAGAGATCCCCGGGAGATATTGGGGAAAAGCGCGGGACAAAGCATGATCTTGAGATCATATTGCGCTTCTGACCGTATCATGTCATCAAATGACCTGATCGCTCCAATATCGGGCGCCACACTGCGGCCGCATTGTTTCAACGCCTCACACGCTATCTTTGTCCATCGGTGACCACGTGATTCGGATCGGTCGGCATCGAGCTGGGGGATCGACCGCTTCGCCGGAAAAGGAATAAATGCTGAAACGCCAAGCTCCGTGAGCTTTTGAATTATCCAGTCCATCTTCGGCCCCTTAAGAAGGGCTTGAGCAATAGTAATATGCACCGGAGATTCCCGGACAATGCGAGTTGAATTCAGCACAGACAATCCTATGTGCCGGGGCGAACTTGTCATTATCGCACATTCATATTCTGTCCCTTCACCGTCAAACAGAGCAATCGTGTCGCCTGGCTTAAGTCGAAGAACACTGCGGATGTGCTTCACATCAGAACCGGTTATCGCAGGATTTTCGGACAGTACTGAATGTTTGTCTAAGAAGAATCTATTCATTTCGTATCACCTGAATTCTGCAAACTGCGTATCTGCCGTGTTGCGAGGGTGAACCCCTGCCCGGGTGGCGATAGGCGCTATTTACGAGGCTGTCAGCATTTAAGGGCTTGACCTCGAAATGTAACTGTGCGATAAATAATAGAGTATTATTGAACGATTGTATGCTGCTGGAGAAAAGACTAATGGCGCATATCCTTATCATAGATGATGAAAAGCATATCAGGGCTTTTTATGAAGAGAGCCTGATAGAAAGCGGATACAAAGTAAGTCTTGCCGGAAGCGCGGAAGAAGCCCTTGATTATATGACATCCGTGAAGTTTGACCTGGCAATCCTGGATATCAAACTCGGAGATACCAACGGATTGGATCTCCTCCAGCAGATCAACCGACAGTTCAAAGACCTTCCTGTAATTCTATGCAGCGCCTATGACTCCTTTAGGGAGGATCAAAAAGCGGCTGCAGCCATTAAATACGTGGTTAAGTCTTTTGACCTTTCCGAACTGAAAAGAACCGTCTCCGGAGTTCTTGACAAGCGCACAAGCTGATGGAACGTCTCATGTCCGGTTTGCCGGAGAAGAAGGAAACGCCTTATGCAGATCAAAACATTGATGATCAAAGACCCGATCACCATTTTGGAAAGCGCTTCCGTAAAGGACGCCCTTGACCGCATGACCTCTCATTCCATCCGCCATCTTCCTGTCACAGACCATAAGAAAGAGCTTATAGGTTTTGTTACGTTGACGGATTTGAAGCAGGCATTTATTCCATCTATGGTATCTGATATGTCCTTGAAGGATATCATGATAAAGAACCCGATTGTGCTTTACCCGGATGCTGATATTGAGACCGCTGCCAAGATTATCTATAAACACAAAGTTGGCGGAATCCCTGTAGTTGAAAACAAAAAACTGGTTGGCATTATTACGGTAACGGATATGCTCGAAGCGTTTATCAGCATGATGGGACTTCTGACCAACAGCTCGCGTATAGACGTAGTGCTTGGCGACAGTCCAAAGGCGTTCAACGATGTTTCCCGCATTATACAAGACAACGCGGGCGAGATAATCAGTGTGGGGATGGAGCCGCTTGAAACCGATGAAAACATCTGCCACTTCAGACTGAAACGGTGTGAGATCGAACCGATCGTGACCGCACTCACGGAAAGCGGATATGAAGCTACTGATTATTATTAAGGAACGGAGACGAAATAACTTCCGCAACTATACCTCGAAAGGCCACAAATTGCGGTTTTTCGCCGGCCATGAACACCAATAGCTGCGTTGCTCAGGCTTGCAATAGCCTGCTATTCCGCACCTTCGCGCCTTGCTCTTGATGCTCATTGCTCACCGAAAAACACGCAATTTGTAACCTTCCGAGGTCTATGCATCACAGCTTCAGGC
>MAXM01000350.1 GCA_001751015.1 Desulfobacterales bacterium C00003106 | reverse complement strand
ATTGTTTTCACGGGTATAATCTATAAATTCGAGTCTTTTTCATCTATTCAACTGAACCAGTGCCCCAATGGGTGCATCTTATTCATTCCCTTGTCATGTCCCATTGGTGACAAGGCCCTTATACTTGCCAGCTCGCCTTAATAATTATTGAACTGATCATCGCGAGCAATATGCTGAGAAAGTTTCCGGCTAAAAAGTATGTGTTAGAGATTTCTGTATTCTGTTCTTCGTGGAGGCGTGTGCCCAATTTCATTGCAGCAAAGGCGATGAGGATCTGCGGATAGCCATGAATGAGCGCGGTGAACAATACGAGCCGCTCCAGTATACCTTTGAGGATCGATTTAAGATCCCACGCCTTTATACCCTCGGGACCCAAATATCGGTTCATTACCGGAAATACGATCAGTCCCACTACTTCCTGACAGATAAAGACAAGCAATGCTGGAATATACTGCAACACAATCTCTCCCGCGTGCGACTACTGTCCCAATTCCATTATGGCTTCCTTCAAAGCCCGGTACTCCTCAATCAATAGGTGCCTACGGCGTTTCCATATTTGTGTCCTGTTTTTAACATGCATGACACCGACTTCCTCGTTGTGGGGGTTTGCGAGCATATCGAAAATCAGGAGACCGTCTTCTGCATCCCACCGACCAGTCAGGCCATCAAGAACCAGAAATAATCGGTTGAGTTGGTTCATAGTGTGAGCGTCAGGAAGGTCAAAGCGGAACCGTGGCTCGCCCCTGCGCTTGTCGGTTAGGACCTTCCTGGCTTTCGTTAGTCCGGCCCCCATCATTGTATGAGCTTTAAGCCGGTTGATGGGTGTGTCTATTGCGCCGTGAACCGCAACGTATCTGATCTTGAACTCCAATCCTTTGCGAAGGATCGTCTCTTCCATATAGAAAATGGCTTCAATCACTGCATGGAGAGACGTGGCTATGCCCTGGAATTCGTCTCCCAATGTTACCGTGTAGGGAGAGATGATATCATGTTCCAGCTTCTGGTTGCACAAAGAAACAAGCCCCATGAATTCCTTGCGTAGTTGTCGTACGTCGTGTTTGCTGCTTCCAATTATGTCGCCCATCAAGATGTGCCGCTGAGCCATAACTATCTCCCACACGCTTGGGCTAAGGAACCCGACCGCATGTTTCATTAATAATGCAACAAACGATTATGTTTCTGTATTAATGAAACACAATAATGCACTGAAGTCAAGTAATACATTTAAAAAGATGGCTCATCGCGGATTAGCGTGAAAAATTTCAGCCTTCAGCCTTCAACCAGTTACCATATTTTTAGATTTCCCTGGGATTTGAAACGCTCAAGTTAGGCGATATTGATGGTGTCGCCCGGATGGTCAGTAAGGATAAGGTTGTTTTGCGGGCCGATAAGAATTACACGTGATCTGAGTGTTTTGATTGACAGGAAGGGATGATGGATATATTCTTTAAGAAAGCAAGACGTTAGAGACTTGGTTTGAATCAATAAAGGCTGCATCCTCTTTGCAAAAAAGACAAATTGTGTTAGGAATAACAATCATGGCTAAAGTCATAGGGATAGCAAACCAGAAAGGCGGGGTGGGGAAGACGACCACTGCGATTAATCTTGCCGCATCTCTTGCCGCAGGAGAACAGAAAGTACTTCTGGTAGACTGCGATTCCCAGGGTAATACAACGTCCGGTGCAGGACTGATCAAGGACGACCTCAAGAGGAATATCTACCATGGCCTGATCGGTGAATGCCCGGTGGAAGATATCATACTCGGCACCGAGATTGAGTACCTGAACGTGCTTCCGGCTCATGTGGACCTTGCAGGCGCAGAGGTGGATTTGATATCCGTTGAGGGACGGGAATGGTATCTTAGAGACCTTCTTCAACCTGTTTTCGAAGATTATGATTTCATATTCATGGACAGCCCCCCTTCCCTTGGGGTGCTCACGATAAATGTCCTGTCTGCAGCAGACAGCGTCATAATCCCGCTTCAATGCGAATATTATGCCCTGGAGGGACTGGGGCAGTTTCTGAATACATACCGCCGGGTAAAGGAATCATTCAATCCGAAACTGACCATTGAAGGGATACTTCTTACCATGTTTGACACGCGTAATAATCTTTCCCACCAGGTTGCCGAAGATGCGCGAAAACACTTTGACGGTCTCGTATTTGATACATCTATTCCGAGAAATGTTCGGTTGAGTGAGTGTCCGAGTTTTGGCAAACCGATTATCCTTTATGACATCACGTCAACCGGCGCAAAGAGCTACCTTCAGCTTGCCCAGGAACTATTAAGAAGGCAATGAGGTCACTATGCCTGCAAAAGGAAAGACAAGAAAAAGGGTCCTGGGGCGGGGTATTGATGCACTGGTCCCGGATCTCGACAGCCTCACAAAAGAGAAGGATTTTTTTCTTTGTGACGTGGATTCCATATACCCGAACCCTATGCAGCCGCGCCAGTCCTTTCCCGAGGGCTCTCTTGATGAACTCGTCGCGTCTATTGAGGAGATAGGAGTTATTCAGCCTCTTATCGTCCGGACCGCCAAGACCGGCTACGAGCTGATAGCCGGGGAGCGCCGCTGGAGGGCCGCGAGGCTGGCAAAACTCAAAAGGGTCCCTGTTTTGATCAGGGAAGCATCCTCCACAGAAATGTTGGAACTTGCCCTGATCGAGAATATTCAGAGAAAAGACCTGGGACCATTGGAGGAGGGAGAGGCCTATGAACGTCTTATCAACGAGTTCGGACTGACGCAGGAAGAAGTAGGCAAAAGGGTTGGTAAGGACCGTTCAACCATAACCAATTTTCTGCGCATTCTCAATCTTCCCGAATCGATACGGCGTGACATATCAAATGAGACCCTGACAATGGGACACGCCAGGGTGCTGGCCGGCATTGAGGAGCAGACGATTCTGAAAAAGGCATGGAAACAGATAGTATCCAGGGGCCTTTCCGTTCGAGGTGCAGAGGAGTTGGTAAGAAGACTTAAGGCAAGCCGGCAAGAACCGGCGGACGAGAAACCTTTCACGTCTGACGATGTCTATTTCAAGTCCGTTGAGGAAGATCTGACACGATATTTCGGCACAAGAGTATCCATCAAACGCCGCGGGAAAAGAGGCAAACTCGAAATCGAATATCACAGCAATAAGGACCTGGAACGTCTGCTTTCCAAATTCAAGCCAACGGTAACATCTCAATAATCCGACTGCGTTCCCAGTCCCTAAAATCCCGCCGTTTTTCAGGAGACTCTTTTCGAACACTCAAATCAGGTGACATTGAGATTCAAGCAACAGGCAGAAACGGAGATGGAATGATATTTAGCTGGTTTTGGAAAAAAATGATGCCTGCATCAAAGAAAAAGCCCGGCGGATCAATGACCGGAAGCCCGGATGATATGGCTGAAACGGAATCGCCCGAGGAGGGGAGGGATTTTTTTCAACGTCTGAGGGGCGGGCTTGCCAAGACACGAAGGGGATTTGTCAGCCGGATGGATACGATATTCCTCGGCAAAAAAGAGATCGACGACGAATTGCTGGAGGAACTTGAAGAGATCCTTATTACATCGGATATTGGTGTCCGGACTACGATGGAGTTGATTAATCACGTGCAGGAGAAGGTGGCGCGTAAGCTCCTTAACAACCCCCACCAGCTCAAGGAGACGCTTTACGAAGAGATTCTGACCATCTTGCGGGCGTTGCCACCGTCCCCACGGATAGCTGATCAAAGGCCTTATGTCGTCATGGTCGTGGGCGTAAATGGCGTGGGGAAAACCACAACCATCGGAAAAATTGCGGCGATATACAAGAAACAAGGAAAAGATGTGCTGCTTGTTGCAGCCGACACGTTCCGTGCCGCGGCAATCGAACAGCTTGAGATATGGGGCGAACGGGTTCATGCGCAGGTAATCAAGCAGAAAACAGGCTCAGACCCATCCGCAGTAGCCTTTGACGGGCTTGATGCCGCTCAGGCAAGAAATACGGACGTGGTCATAATTGATACGGCTGGGAGATTACACACCAAGGTAAACCTGATGAAGGAACTGGAAAAGGTTCACAGGACAATCAAAAACAAATGCCCCGGCGCTCCACATGAAGTGCTTCTCGTGCTCGATGCCACCACAGGACAAAACGCGATCTCACAGGCCCGGACATTTCACAAGGCAATCAACGTCACCGGGATTGCCTTGACAAAACTCGATGGCACCGCCAAGGGAGGTGTTGCGGTGGGAATCAGCAATGAACTGAAGATACCCCTGCAGTATATCGGGATTGGAGAAGAGACAGAAGACCTCGACACATTCGATGCAAAAGTCTTTGTCGATGCCCTCTTTTCCTGATTCAGGGTAGTTGCTTTGGAACGGGGACGAAATAACTTGGGTGCGGCTCTTATGAAACAAGTTAAAACAGCTGCAAATAGAGGGG
>MAXM01000349.1 GCA_001751015.1 Desulfobacterales bacterium C00003106 | reverse complement strand
TTAGGTAAGACAAGAGAGGTGCAAAGATGATAGTAGTGATGCGAAAAAAGGCCTCTGATGAATCTGTTGGCCGAATTGTAACAAAGATACAAGAACTCGGTTTTCAAGCTCATGTTTCAAAGGGTGTTGAGCGCAGCATCATAGGTGTCATTGGAGGTGTAGACGACAAGACGAAGATTGAAAACCTGGCAAACCTTTCTGATGTGGAGTCGGTGGTCCCTATTATGAAAAAATATAAGCTTGCTTCAAGGGAATTTCATCCGGACGATTCTGTGATCAATATACGCGGCCTTAAGATAGGGGGAGACAATTTTGTCGTTGTCGCGGGGCCATGCTCCGTGGAAAGCAGGGAACAGCTCCTGGAAAGCGCCGAAATCGTAAAGAAATACGGGGCGGTCTTCCTGCGGGGCGGCGCATTCAAGCCAAGGACATCACCTTACAGTTTTCAGGGTTTGGAAGAACTCGGCCTGAAGATACTCGCTGAGGCGAGGGAGACTTACGGTCTTCCCATAGTCACCGAGATCATGAATCCAAGGGACATCGACCTGGTCGCCGAATATACCGATGTTCTTCAGGTGGGGGCCAGAAATATTCAGAATTTTTCCTTGCTCAAGGAGCTTGGAAGAGTGCGAAAGCCGATTCTTCTGAAAAGAGGAATGATGACCACGATTGAAGAATGGTTGATGTCCGCAGAATACGTCATGGCAGGCGGCAACGAGGAGATTGTTCTTTGCGAAAGAGGGATAAGGACATTTGAAACAGCATCCAGGAACACCCTGGACCTGAGCGCGGTGCCGATCCTTAAAGAGAAGACCCACCTGCCTGTTATTGTTGATCCAAGCCATGCGGTGGGTTATTGGCAGTTTGTAAGCCCGCTGGCAAAGGCTGCTGTCGCGGCTGGCGCGGACGGTATCATGGTGGAGGTGCATCCGAGGCCTGAAGAGGCCTTAAGCGATGGAGGACAATCGCTTAAACCGGAAAGGTTTGACCGGATGATGCAGGAATTGAAACCATTTATTACGGCTGCGGGGAAAAGGATGGTTAGTCTTGACGAAAAAAGCAATGCTTGATGAATTAAGAAACAGAATCGATTTGATTGACCGGGACCTGTTGAGACTCCTCGTGAGGAGAATGGAGATTTCCGGTGAAGTGGGAAGATCGAAGAGGGGTGAGGGAATCAGCGCTTATCAGCCCGAACGTGAAGAAGAGGTCCTTGCGGGGATGATTGCCCTGAACAAGGGGAACATGTTGAGCAACAGCGCTCTGAGAGCCATCTATACAGAGATTATGTCGGCGTCACGCGCGCTCCAGGAGCCTATTTCCGTGGGTTTCCTCGGCCCGGAAGGGACGTTCAGCCATATCGCCTCAGTAAGACACTTCGGGCATTCCATAAAAGAGGTTTCCCAAAAAGATATTCCCCAACTCTTTGTCAATGTTGAAAAAGGGGTGCTTGATTTCGGTGTCGTTCCAGTGGAGAATTCAATGGAAGGGACAGTGAATGCCTCACTCGATATGTTTCGTCACACAAACGTAAGAATCAATGCAGAGATACTGCTGAAGGTTGTTCATAACCTCGTATCCGTGAATGGACAAGCCGAAGACGTGTCCAGGATATATTCCCATCCCCAGCCTGCGGCTCAGTGCCGCAAATATCTGAGCATGCGGTTCCCGGATCTGGAGGTGCTTGAAACACAAAGCTCCGCCATAGCTGCTGAAAGGGCGGCTTCAGACGAAAAAAGCGCAGCTATCGCCAGCGAATATGCGGCAAAGCGGTTTGAACTGAAGAAAATAGCCACTCATATCGAGGATTCACCGAACAATATCACGAGGTTTTTCGTGATCGGAACCCGCCTGAGCAGAAAATCCGCACCGAGCAAGACGTCTATACTGTTTTCTCTCAAGGACAGGCCGGGGGCGCTTTACAAAGCGCTCGGGTCTTTTTCTGAAAACGGAATCAACCTGAGCAAGGTCGAATCGCGGCCCACAAGGGAAAAGGCCTGGGAGTATATCTTCTTCATTGATATGGACGGACATGCTGAAGACAAGCCTATCAAAGAGGCCCTTGACGATCTGGATATGCAGGCCCGCTTCCTGAAAGTGCTCGGTTCTTACCCGGCATGCAGAGAGGTGCTATGAAGATCTCTATTGTCGGTGGTAACGGCCCAATGGGCGCGTTGTTCAAGGGGTTCTTTGAAAAAGAGGGTCACACCGTGCAACCCCTTGGTAGAAAAGACGAGGACTTCTACAAGGAACGTCTTTGCGATTCCGACGTGGTCATTGTTTCAGTGCCCATTTCCGTGACAAACGAGGTCATAAGAAAAATAGGGCCGTTTATCGACCCGGACAGCCTCCTGATGGACATGACCTCGATAAAGGTCTCGCCGGTCGGAGAGATGCTTAAGGCATTTCCGGGAGAGGTGGTCGGGACCCATCCCCTGTTTGGGCCGTCCATAGACGGCCTTTCCGGACAGATTGTTGTTATTACGCCTGCAAGGGGCGAAAAAGGGCTTTTATGGCTTACAGACACCTATAAGAGAAACAATGTCAAGGTAACCCTCGCCACCCCGGAGGAACATGATCGCTTTATGGCCCTCACGCAATGTGTCAGGACCCTCAATACCATGGTGCTCTCCAAACTCATTATGGATAACCATTTGGATCCGAAAACGGTCTTGGAGTACTCAACTCCGATATTCAAAGCGGAGATGTGGTGGGTCGGACGGCTTTTTTCTCAAGACCCCGAACTTTACGCCGGAATTCAAATGAACAACAATATGATAGGAAGCATCTTCAACGACTATCTTGCTGCGGGAAAAGAGCTTGTAGATATTATAACACGAAAAAACAAGAGGAAATTCTCCGAGTTTTTCAAGGAGTCAGCCGATTACTACAAGGAAATACTCGATGAGGCGCAGATTAGAAGCAATGAAATGATAAACGAAATCACAAGGGAATAATAGTATGGGGCTTCACGTAGTAATAGATGGTTACAATCTGATTCGTCAGTCTGACAGGTTAAGCGCTGCGGAGGATGTCAGCACCGAACAGGGACGCGAAGCCCTCCTCGATCTTCTCATACAGTATAAGAAGGTGAAATCTCACAAGATTACAGTGGTCTTTGATGCCGCACATGGCAACTCGCTCGCAGAAAACAAGATCAGACAACGTGGTATCACGGTCATATTTTCTCGACAAGGGGAGCTGGCCGACGACGTGATCAAACGTATGGCGGCAAAGGAGAGAGAACGGGTAATCGTTGTCACGTCAGATCACGATATCGTTAATTTCGCCCTGCAACGGGGGGCGACTGCCATTGATTCGCCGGAATTTGAAGCCAAGTTGAATATGGCGTCCTATGCGGCGGGAAAAGGGGTCGATGCAGACGATGCAGACAAAGGATGGTCAGAGACCACCAAGAAAAAGGGGCCTGCCCGGCGGCTTTCCAAACGTAAGCGCAAAAGCCGTATAAAAATCAATAAGTTGTAGAATAATAATCAGTGGCGCTTCCCGATGATAATAACGGTTCACAGTTTTATTTTTATGGCTGAAGAAATGTTTGCGCGGAACCATTCAGAGTGGAGGAGATGAAACCTCATGCATCCGGAACATGACTATTCAGAAAGCCTGCTGGTTCATTTCAGGCGCATCGAGAGCCTGAAAAAAGCAGCCCTTGATTATCCATCCGTCCTTCTTGACACAGCGCAGCTTTGCGATCTTGAACTCCTTCTCAACCGCGCCTTTTATCCCCTTTGCGGCTACCTTGACCGGGAAGACTACGAAAGCGTCATAGCCGGGATGCGTCTTGGCGATGGCGCTCTCTGGCCAATTCCCGTCTGCCTTGACGTAAGCGACGCCATGGCCGGGACCCTTGAAACAGGGCAGTCCGTGGCCCTCAGAGACGGAGAAGGTTTCATGCTTGCGGTGCTCACGGTAAGCGATCTCTGGAAGCCGGACAAAAAAGCTGAAGCACACGCGGTCTTTGGCACAGATGATCCGAAACAACACCCGGGCGTCAGGCGTCTTTATGAAGAAGTAGGGCCGTGGTACATTGGGGGGAGACTTGAGGGCCTCCATCTTCCGCTCCACTATGATTTCAAGGAATTGAGACTTGACCCGGCAGACGTGCATCGCCGTTTTTCCCAGAATGGCTGGCGGAATGTAATCGGATTTCAAACGGAAAAGCACCTCCATTGCGCCCACAGGGAGATGACGCTCAGGGCCGCGCGTGAGGCAGGCGCCAGCATTTTTCTCCAGCCCGTGGCAGGCCCAACTCATCCGGGGGATCTCGACCATTATACCCAGATAAGGTGTTACAAGGAGATCGTACGGAAATACCCAAGAAACATGATCATGTTAGGATTGATCCCTCTGGCCATGCGCAGAGCCGGGCCCCGCGAAGCCCTGTGGCAAGCCATTATCCGAAAGAATTACGGGTGCAATCATTTCATGGTCGCAGACGATCACGGTGATCCTTTTGCCAACAGGAGTCCGAAAGAGAGGTTTTACCCGCTGCATGCCGCCCAGGATCTGGTGCGGTCCTTTGAGGAGGAAATCGGCAGCAAGATGGTTCCCCTGAAAAAGATGGTATACGTGGAAGAAAAGGCCCAGTACATCCCCGAAGACGAGGTGGTCTCGGGCATGAACGTAAAACATATATCTTCTTCCGAGCTGAAACGGAGGCTGGAAAACGGGCTGGATATACCGGAATGGTTTTCTTATCCGGAGGTCGTAGCCGAACTAAGGCGAGCCCACCCGCCGCGTTCAAAGCAGGGATTTACTATCTTTATCACAGGATTGTCCGGTGCAGGCAAGTCGACTATTGCCAGGGTGTTGTTGGTGAAGTTCATGGAGATATGCGACAGGCCGGTGACTCTTCTGGACGGCGATATTGTGAGGACAAATCTTTCAAGTGAGCTGACGTTCTCAAAAGAGCACAGGAATCTGAATATCACCCGCATCGGATTTGTGGCAAACCAGATAACCAAAAACGGGGGAATAGCCATCTGCGCCCCCATTGCTCCCTATGAAGAGTCGAGACGTCACAACCGTGAGCTGATCAGTTGTTCCGGGGGCTACATCGAGCTCTACCTCTCTACTCCTTTGAAGGTCTGCGAGGAGCGAGACCGCAAGGGGCTATATGCGAAGGCCCGTGCAGGCAAAATCAAAGGCGTGACAGGGGTTGACGACCCGTATATTCCGCCGTCGGATCCGGAACTCACGATAGACACGACAGGAATCAGCGCGGACGAAGCCGCGCAGGAGATCTTGTTATATCTTGAGGAAAAGGGGTATATTCGGTGACAGAACCAGAAAAGAGTCTCTTATACGTCAATGCCGTTAACTTAGGGCTCG
>MAXM01000348.1 GCA_001751015.1 Desulfobacterales bacterium C00003106 | reverse complement strand
GGCCTGAAAAGTTTCTTCGTTGAGAAGATGACGGTAGAGTTTTTCCTGTCCTCTCCCGGGATGTTTTCTTTGATTTGATCCATCTTGATTTTTATGTCTGCAATATACAGGCTTAGGAACGGGGACGAAATAACTTCCGCAACTATGCATCACATCTTCAGGCCACCTTTGCCCGATCTCAAATCACAAAAGCATCAAAATAGCTTGCTATTCCATCAACTTTTGTGATTTGAGATCGAACAAATTTGACCCGAATCTATGCGCCTACTTGGGGAAGTTATTTCGTCTCCGTTCCTTACGTTGAGGAACGTAAGAACTATTTATAGAAAAGATTACCTGTTTGCCACCACTTATTGAGAAGTTGCAAAATCTGTATTCAACCTCTTGTATTTATACATTTATTGACACGCAATCGACAACGTGGTACCAGATGACCTTGAAAAGAAAACGGCCAAAGTGGAGGTAAAAAGATGACTATAAAATCGAAACTTATAATAATATTAGCCTTGATCTGTTCGATCCTGGGTGCATTGGCTGTCGCAGCCGTATCGAGCTACCGAAAAAGCAGCCATCAAGTATATGTTGTCCGTGCATCCCTGAATGATTTGTACGCAGTGTCGAAAATGCGCTCAGCTATAATCGATCAAGCTGTGCAATCAATGCATTATCTTCTTGCCGGCAAAGTCGAAGATAAACAGAAGTGCGAAGAGATGGGAGTTATTGTAAGGAAGGCTCAAGCTGAATGGATTGATGCTGCGAAAGAAAGCATGGCGCTCGGACTGAATAGAAAAGGAGAGATGGAAAAAGCCGAGGAGATAGCAAGAGCATACAATAAAGCTGAGGAGACTGTTGCTGCAGCCTTTGAATCGCTTGATGGCGGAAAAAGACTTGAAGCGTACCGTCTTTTAGAAGACAAAGTGGAATTTTGGATAAACCGTGTTTTATCCAAAAAGTTGGATGAGGCTGTGGCAAAAGAAACTAGAGAAGCCAATGAGGCATACGATGAGGTGTTGATCCGGTTGGGGTCAATACCTTGGGGAGGCAAAAACAGTATAGAACTGGTCCGAAATGCACGGTTTTCCATGCAGTCTTTTATCGCAGTCAATAAGATAGGCTCAGGTATTAGAAAAGAGTATAAGGAGCTGATAGATTATCTTCTAAGTGGTGAAGAGAAAGATATGAAAGAGTTGGAAGAGCATGCGGGTGAGGCGGAAGCAGCCTTGAAAGACTGGATTATGGCGATACAGGCACACACGGAACTTGGAAGAAGCAAAAGAAGAGAGCTCCTGAACAATGCCATGGAAATGGATAAAAAACATGGTGCGTTTATGGAATTAGCCCACAATGCTTTTGAATTGGAAAGGGCTGGGAAAAGAGAAGAACTATCCGGGTTTATTGAAAACAAGATAAAGCCGTATGTTAATGATTTTTTGCTTTCACAGCTTTCCAAAGAAAGAGACCACGCCAGGAAAGAGATTGATAATGCGAATCAGAAATTGCTCGATATCACGTTTGCTGCCGGAGTAAAAGCTGTTGTCATGCTGACAATCGTTTCATTGATTATCATCGTCGTCATTATCAGTATTATGAGAGGAATAATGATCTCTTTGAATAAACTGAGGATGGGAACAGAAATCATTGGAACGGGCGTATTGGAACATCGAATAGGCTTAAAGACCAAAGATGAACTGGGACAGCTTGCATCGGCCTTTGATAGAATGACCGAAGCCTTGCAGAAATCGAGAGATGAAATTATACATGCCAGAGAATACACGGATAACATCCTTCGTTCCATGAGCGACACGCTTTTTGTTGTTTCGCCGAACGGTTTGATTCAAACTGTAAATGACGCACTCTGCACTTTATTGGGTTACGGAAAAAATGAACTCATTGGGCGGCCGGTCGATGAGATCCTGGATGAAGGTCCCCTGATCAAAGGGATGACTGTTGCGGATATTGTGGAAAAAGGTAATTTCAGCAATGTTGAAAAGAGATACCTGGCAAGAGATGGCCGCAAAATCACCGTATCGTTTGCAAGTTCACTCATACGCAACGATACGGGGCCTATTGGGGGGATAGTGTGTGTAGCCCAGGATATCACCGAGCGTAAACAGGCGGAAGAATCGCTGCGGGCAAGTGAAAGAAAATTCCGGAGGCTTTCACGGGAGTTCCACACTCTCCTTGACGCCATTCCTGACAGTTTGGTCCTCCTGTCTCCTGATCTTAAAGTGTTATGGTCAAACAAAAGCGCTGCCAACGCACTGGGAAAGGATAGCGCTGATCCGGATGGTCAGCGCTGTTATACGTTGTGGCATGGCCGTTCATCTGTTTGCGAAGCCTGCCCCGTAATAAAGAGTTTTCGATCAGGGAAAGAGGAAGAGCTTCAGCTCTCAACCCCTGATGGAAAATTCCGGGATGTAAGGGCATTTCCTGTAAAATCTGAGAATGGAAAAGTAGGCAGCGTCATTGAGGTAAGTGTTGACATCACTGAAAAGAGAATCCTGCAAGCAGAAGCCATGCAGGCCGCTCATCTGGCATCACTCGGTGAACTGGCGGCTGGTGTGGCTCACGAGATCAACAACCCCATAAACGGTATCATCAACTATGCTCAGATATTAATCGATGAATCCGGCGCTGAAAGCGGATCCGGCGATATAGCGAATCGGATCTTGAAAGATGGCGACCGGATTGCCAACATTGTGAGGAGTCTGCTTTCTTTTGCCCGCGCCGGCAAAAATGAAAAGAGCGCAGTCCGCATCAGTGAGCTTCTGGCAGATGTGCTTGCTCTGACCAAGACCCAGCTGCGGAAGGAAAGCATAAAGATCACGGTGGATATTTCCGAGGAGCTGCCTGAAATCATTGCACATCCTCAGGAAATTGAGCAGGTCTTTTTGAATATTATCAACAATGCACGTTACGCCTTAAACCGGAAATATCAAGGGGCACACAGGGATAAATCTCTTGAGGTCACAGGTGAAAGAGTAATAGTCAAAAAACGTCCCTATGTGCGCATGACGTTTCACGATCATGGTACGGGAATACCTGATCATCTCCGGGATAAAGTGGTGGCCCCGTTTTTTTCTACCAAACCCAAAGGTGTTGGGACCGGGTTGGGGCTGAGTATAAGCCATGGCATTATCAATGACCATGGAGGCAGCCTGAAGATCGATAGTATCGAAGGAAAATTTACCAAGATTATAATCGAGTTGCCGGCAAGGAGGGAAGGTTGATGGTACGAATTCTTGTCATCGATGACGAGGAGGGCATCAGATTTACCTTTAGAAAGTTTCTTTCAGACCAGGGATATAC
>MAXM01000347.1 GCA_001751015.1 Desulfobacterales bacterium C00003106 | reverse complement strand
TCTTTTTCATCCGTGCCCCCGTATCCTATATTAGACCTGAGATTTTTCTATTTTTTTAATACAAAACCAAAGCGCTTGTCAGTTCCGTATTTGTTCTCTGCATATCTGTTTAATACCCAGTAAAGGCCTTCATTCATTGAAGCAACATTGCTTATCCCGGGACCAGATGACGAATCCCCCTGTTTTACACTTGCCTCTATTTTGCCGTTCTCATTCCGCACCTTGCCCACCAGAATGCCATTTATGTCAGGTGTGTAAATTGAATAGGCCCTTACTCCGCCTTTGAGACCATAGGTCAGTGTAACAACCTCTTTGCCCGGTCTCTCCGCCGCCTTCTTTTGTGCGATTTTTAACCTGTTACTCGCGCTTTGACTCCATCTTTTCTTTACTTTGTCCGAATAAACCGGCTTTGAATCAGATACGGCGCTCAAGGCGTTGCCATACCAGACAATCGATTGACCGTAATCCTTTATCAGCCCTTTTGCATAAAAATAATAGTCCCCGATCATTATTGCGGAACGGCATTCCCCGCCCTTCTCAAACGCATCAGTAAACCATTGCCTTGCCGTTGTATAATCACCCGTGTCATTATAGCACATACCCGCCTCATACATGGCGTCGATGTCTCCCCCCTTGGCGGATCTCAAAAACCACACTTTGGCGTCTTCCCTGCTGTCTGCACTCTCCAGAATCCCGTTTGCAAACAATACTCCAAGATTGTACTGCATCCGAACGTAGTCCCCCTGGACAGAAGACAGGCTTTCAGTCAACTGCTTGAAATATGAAATCCCTTTTTGTTCATCTGCCGGCACATTCGCTCTGACTGCGGCAATCTTGTCTTTATTATGTATGTAATAAAGAGCAGGCAAGCTTCCCATATAAAGCTCTCCAAGAAAAATCTGCGCCTCTATGTGTCCCTGTCTTGCTGCTGACTCGATAAACTTGATGCCTCTTTCCTTGCTCTCATTGTCATCTTCAAATATAAGCCCTGTCCCTCTTTCAAAAAGAACTTCCCTGCTGCAGTGCCAGCAGTGTTTTTCCGCCAGATCGGAATAGGTCGTGTAAGAGACATATAAAATCGCGCCGATTACAAAAATGATCGATGCATATTTTATTCTTTTCATTTGTTGAAACCTCCAACCTCATTCAATGCTATGTCTACCTTCAGGCTATTTTACTGCTCCAGGTTCAGCCCGTGCGCATCTCCGTGGCAATCGAGACACCCCTCGAATTGCTCCATCATTTTCTCACTATGCGGTATTGTTTTATGGCAATCTTTACAGTCCGGAATGTGGCCGTGCTTTTGGGGATGACAAAATACACACAGAAGCGAAACATGTCCTTTGCCGCTGCGTGATAACTTGTCCGCAACATCACTATGGCATCCGGCGCAGACATGATTCGGCACATCCTCGGAATAGCTCACTTCCAGAGGTGAATGCGGTGGATGACAGGCCATACAACCGGCGTCATCCATACCGGCGGCATGCGGTTTTTCGTGACAATCCGTGCAGCCCGGAATGTGGCCGTGTGATGTGTGATGACACTCAGCGCACGACACATCGGTATGTGCGCTCGGATATTTGCCGCATTCGGTCAATTGCGCCGGATGGCATGTGCCGCAATCTGCCGCCATCTTATTAACACTCATATCATGAGCCGGCGCATGGGCATTCTCATGACACCTCAAACAGTCAGGAAAATGCTTGCCATGGTACTCTTTGTGGCACGTTGCACAGGCAGGAACAACGTCTTTCCAATCCTTGTCCGGTCTGTATGTATGAAAGACGTCATGACACTTTCTGCAAGCAATCTGATGCTTCCCTCCCTTGTCCCGAATATCCGTAAAAACAGCAGGATGACAGCGCGCGCATTCAATGGTTTTCATTGGCTGAATCTCCTGCTGGTAAACCTCCGGACCTTCCTCTTCAGCAATGACCACGTTCGACGAGGACGTATATATCAATGTGATCAAAGCACAGCAAAAATTAACAAAAAGCTTGTTTTTCATCTCTTGTCCACATCCTCTGGCGGTTTATATAAGGGATGCCTTTCCGTTCCTTATTTGACTAATCCATGGGGTCCCTTGTGGCATGTGTCACAATCAGAGTAGTTTGTATGAATATCAAAAGCATGCGGTTGTCCGTGGCATGTCTCACAGTCAACCATTTCCTTGTGCTCTTTCTCATGGCAGTATATACACGCAAGTTCATGATGCTTTGTTTCGCTCTGCGCAAGGTCTTTGCCTGCATCAGCATGACAGCTCACACAAAAAGACGAAGGGATATCTTCCCCGTATTTGACCACCATGGGCATGTGGGGCTTGTGACAACGCAGACACTCCTGATAACTCATTTCTTCTGTATGGCCTTCATGACACTCTGCGCACTCCAAC
>MAXM01000346.1 GCA_001751015.1 Desulfobacterales bacterium C00003106 | reverse complement strand
CCTTATTCCCTTTGCCCAGGACCCGGATTGTTCCTGCCTTGAAGTAGACGTTCGAAATATCAAGCCCGGCAAGCTCCGAAATCCTGACTCCGGTGGAATACAGCGTCTCCAGGATAGCCGTGTTCCTTGTCCCCAATATACTATCTTTTTGCGGCACATCTAAAAGACGAAACATATCATCCACTGACAGATGGTTCGGGATCGTCATATCTCTTTTCGGGGTCATAACGCTTTTTGAGGGGTCTTCAGAGAGCCTTCCGGTCTTCAGCATGAACCGGAAAAAAGACCGGATGGACGCCAACTTGCGGGCCATGGTCGTTTTTTTATTTTTCTTGTAAAGAAAACCGAGATACGATCGTATGCAAAGTCCATCGATTTTTTTGAGATCAAGAGAGATATCGGATCTGATCAGGAAATCCATGAATTCCAGCAGGTCGGTCCTGTATGCCCGGCAGGTATGCGAAGAATATCCCCTTTCACCTGAAAGGGCGTTTATGAATTCTTTTATCTGCTGCTTCATCACCGTATTCCTATAACCGCGCCAAAACGTCCCGTCCGTTTTTCCTTCCGAAAGGAAAAAAAACGGTCAGTAGAGCAGCGCGTACAGATCCTGCTTGTCAGAATGTTCTTTGCAGACAGACCTGCCTCTTTCAACTGATCTCTGCTCACAGCCAGGAAGTCAAAGTGATTTGAATTGACCTCATATCTCTCAAATGCGCGGGGAAGCTCTTTGGAGTGATTCAGAAACTCCGCGCAACAAGGTCCGAGTGATGGCCCGATGCCGCAAATCAGGTTTGAAGCCCGGCATCCGAAAACATCGCTCATCACAGACACGGTTTTTCCAATGATGTTTTGAACACTCCCGCGCCATCCTGAATGAATGTTCGCCGCCACGTTTCGAACCGGATCAAAAAGAAGAATCGATTGGCAGTCAGCGGCCTTGACAAGAAGGAGCCTTCCGGGGATATCCGTGATCAAGGCGTCTGCTTCATCTTTTTCGATATCCGGTGCGTCCTGCTGCGAAAAACATCTTACTCTGCTTCCGTGGACCTGCCGAACCGAGAAGATATAGGGCATTTCCATAACGTATTTGATCAGCGACCGGTTTTTTCGCACGTTTTCTTTGTGGTCTCCCACGTCATAACTCAGGTTCAGACCATGAAAATTTCCTGTACTGTTTCCCCCGTCACGGGTAAATACGCCATGAGCCAGGCCGGAGAACGCCGCAAGGTGCGGAAATTGATAGTAGGCAGTACCTTCGCTGTAATTGCGAATCAAGGCGAACCCCTGTGTGTTTGTTGTGTGTTTGTGAGACGAGTTGACAACGACACAAAATCCTCATAAAATGGGTATCCTTCATGAGGCGGGCAAACAGACCATGAACTCTATGTCGAACATCGGAAAGTTTCTTATCGTTGCAGGTGTTGTGATCGTCTGCATCGGCATCTTGCTGATTCTCGCGCCAAAGTTCCCATGGTTCGCGAAGCTTCCCGGCGATATCTATATACAAAAGAAAAACTTCAGCCTCTATTTCCCAATTACTACGAGCATCATTATCAGTATCATACTGACCTTGATCCTCTATCTTATGAAAAAATAGAGTCATCGGGGATTGGGAACATCTTTGGGCTTGATTGTGGCTTTGCCTTTTTCAATCCCAAACATTGGTGGTGCGATCTTTGCGCGGATCGACAATGAGGGGATCTCAATGAATTGTGTGGGTGTTCAAGTGCAGTAAAGTTCCATGATTCTTTCTATGATTCCGCTGGTGGAAATCCCTTTAACAAGGGGAATGCGGACGACCTCGTTCACGACGTTTCTTCCGATGATCTTCTCTTCATGCCAGTCTGCTCCCTTCACGAGGATATCAGGAACAATATATTTGATGAGCGCAAGAGGGTCCGGTTCGTCAAAGATTGTTATGAAGTCGACGCACGCCAGGGACGCCAGCACCTCCGCTCTCTGGTCTTCGAGCACGATCGGTCGTTTGGGCCCCTTGATCTCCCGGACAGAGCGGTCGGAATTCAGGCCGACCACGAGGATGTCTCCTTTTGTTCCGGCCTCAGCAAGATAGCGAACGTGACCGGCGTGAAGAAGATCAAAACAGCCGTTTGTAAAGGCCACCTTTATCTCCTGTTCCTTCAGGTCCCGCACCTCTATGAGCAGTTCATCCCTTTTTTTTATCTTATTGAGCATAGGCCTCGGGCACCCTTTCCTTAAAGCAGGGAATTGTTTTTCTGAACTGCTCCAACAGATCAAAGTCCAGGACTGCGGTGATAGAACCTTGCCTCTTGCCGATGCGGGCAAGGGTTTCCCCATAAGGTGACATGATCAAGGAGTTCCCCGCATAGACAAGATCATTGTCCTGTCCGCATCTGTTGGCCCCCAGGACAAAAACCTGGTTTTCGATCGCCCTTGCCGCAAGTAGTGTTTCCCAGTGAGATGCTCGCACGGCAGGCCACTGGGCCATGACGATCAGGATTCTTGCTCCTTTTAAGGCAAGGAGGCGGCAGAGTTCCGGGAATCTGAGATCATAGCAGATCAGCAGTCCGACAGGACCGGCGGACGTAAGGCATACAACGCTTCTTTGTCCCCTGTGAAACCAGCGGTGCTCGTCTGTTGGTGAAAACAGGTGGATTTTCTGATAGGTCGCGCAGATCGTTCCTTGCTCATCGATTACATAAGCCGTGTTGAATATCCTTGCCCCGATCTTTTCAGGAAACGATCCGATGATAATGGCATGTGCTTTTTCTGCAAGTCGTGATATTTCATCGAGAACACCGGGGGTGCTTTGCGAAAGCCTGTCAGTGTCCTCATTCACAAAACCCGTGGACCACATCTCGGGAAGGACCATGACCCGCACTCCAGAGTCTGCGAGCCTCTTGATATGTTCTCTTGCTTTTTTCAGGTTGGCGTAAACATCCCCTGATCTTACATCAAGTTGTATGACCCCCGCGTGTAGAGGTTTCATTGGGTCTTCCCGTTTCTTTGTATTCCTTCAGTTTCCTGACAAGCGCATACGGTATTCTCAAATTTCCCTTTCCTGTCCCCATTCGTATCTGCGGTTTTCTTGCACCATGAAAATCGGTTCCGCCCGTAATAAGGAGGTTATGTCTTGCCGCCATGCGTTTGTAGAGGGCAAACTGGGTGTCTGTATGCTCGGAGTAATAGACCTCGATCCCCTTCAGACCTTTGGATACAAGTTCCGATATGATCTTGTCCATCTCTGCCTCTGAATCGATTCCTATGGTAAAAGGGTGTGCAAGCACCGGAATTCCACCCGCATCGGAAATCAGCTTTGCCGCCTCTGCGGGTGGAAGGCGATATTTGTCGACGTAGGCCGGGCGGTCTTTTCCGATATACTTCCTGAATGCCTCATCCGGAGATTGCACAACATTTTTCCGGACGAGGCATTCGGCGATGTGAGGTCGCCCGACTTCGCCTTCAGCGACTGCCAGGACCTCATCGTAGGTCAGTTCTATGCCGAGCTGTTGGAGTTTTTCGATTATCTTGGGATTCCGTATCTTGCGGGCCTCGTGAAGTCCGGAAAGCGCACGCGTCAAAGCCGGATCTTCCGGATCAATCAGGTATCCGAGCATATGAAGCGTGTCGCCATGCAATGATGTGCTGATTTCGACACCGGAAAGAAGTTCTGTGTCTTTCTGTGTCAGATGCCGGCGGGCTTCTATTGTTCCTTTTATCGTATCGTGATCAGTAATGGAAATGGCCCTGAGATTGAGATCCAGGGCCATCTTGAGTATTTCTTTCGGAGAGAACGTGCCGTCGGATGCCGTTGAGTGGATATGCAAATCAACCCACCCGTCATCGGTGAAAGAACCTTGTTTCATAGCCCCCGGGCCTTTTCAAGCGCTTCTTCTTTTGTCTTGCAATCTATGCACAACGTGGTCACGGGCCTGGCAGTCAACCGCTTGACAGAAATGTCTTCGCCGCATCTTTCACAAATTCCGAAAGTTCCGTTCTCGATTCGTTCCAGGGCCTTCTTGATCTTTACGATCAGCTTTCGTTCCCTGTCCTTCATACGAAGCATAAAATTCCTGTCTGATTCCAGGGACGCCCGGTCGGTTGGATCAGGAAAACTCTCTTTTCCTCCTGTCATCCCGCTAACTGTCTTGTCAGCTTCACTGAGAAGCTTTTCCACTCGATCCGTCAATAGCCCTTTGAAGTGCTTTAAGTTTTTCTTATTCATAACCGCATAACCCACAGCTCCATGCTATTCAGATTTGATGATTTGAGTTCCCTGTAAAAGCCTTTGGATTTTTCCAAAGGCGCAACGATGTGATTTAGTTGTTTCAGTAGAACATCACTTCTACAAGGTTAATAAAATCTTAATATTATCACAATGCAAAAAGCCTGTAAAGCCAAAAAATCGGGGTTTGATGCAAAAAACAGAAGGAACAGAAAGGCCCTTATTGTTTTTCCTTGAAGAATTTCTTGATCTTGGTGGATAGTTTTTTTGATTCCAACCGACGGAATTCCTGCAATAGAGACGCCTGTTTTTTCGTCAGCCCGGTTGGTGTGCTCACCCGCAACTGAATGACCTGATCCCCTTTTCCATGACCTCGCAGGGAGGGGAACCCTTCTCCTCTAAACCTGAACAGCTCACCTGGCTGCGTACCCTTGGGGATCTTGAGAGTTTGTTCCCCTGTGAGCGTCGGGACCTCAATGCTTGTTCCAAGGGCTGCATCCACAAAGGAGAGAGGTATCTGGCAGAAGATATTCGTGTCCTCGCGCTTGAAGAACTCGTGAGGTTTTACATGCAACACTACATAGAGATCTCCGGTCGGACCTCCTTTCATACCCGATTCACCTTCTCCGGTAAGTCGAAGTCTCGATCCTGTGTCGACCCCCGCCGGTATCTTGACAGCTACCTTCTTTTTTGTCAGGACACGACCGGTGCCTTCACAGGTTTCACAGGGATGCGAAACCGATTTGCCTCGCCCCTGACAATTGGGACACGTAGTCCTGATGCTGAAAAAACCCTGAGATCGCACTACCTGTCCTGAGCCTTGGCACACATGACAGGTCTCATAAGATGTTCCCGGTTTACAGCCGCTTCCGCTACACGTATCGCATTTGTCCTGTTTTTTGAGCAGGATTTCAGTTTCAATCCCGAAAGCTGCATCCATGAAATCGATTTCAAGGTCGTATCGCAGGTCGGCTCCCCGGCTCGCGCCGGTTGCGGAAGCCCCCCGCCTTCCAAACCCGAAAAAGTCCTCAAAAATATCGCTGAAGCTGCTAAAAATGTCGTCAGAACCCCCAAAACCGGAGAA
>MAXM01000345.1:2020-2719 GCA_001751015.1 Desulfobacterales bacterium C00003106 | reverse complement strand
AGCTCATCGTTTTTCGTTACAGCGTATTTGCCGCCGATGATATCAGAAAAGTCTTCAAGCAATGCCGGATGGTCTTTTAAAATAAAACTCTCCTCTTTTGCTGTCTCTTCAAGATGTCTGGTGAATTCAACGTTTTCATTTACTGGTAATGCGTAATCAGAGTATGCTTTATTAAGATATTTAGTCGAATTTACGTCCTTATCCATGCTCATCTGCTCCAGCAATCGATTTCTTGCAAAGTTAAGTTCCTTGCGAAATATTGCAGCTCCTGTGCGTTCGGCACTTGCAATNNAATGCTTCACCTATCACGCGGTTAATGATATCATTTGGAATACGTACCTTCTCTTTTTCTACTAGTAAAGAAATGGTGATCTTGGACTTGTCCTGTTTCTTGGATCTAAAAAACAACTGAGATTTCGTTGCGCTAATTGTTCTTTCAAATTTTGAAACCGGCTGAATATCACTGGTATCAAGATTCACCTGGAAATCACTTCCAATGAATTTTTTTGGAGATGATGCGAATATATTTGGAAGTCGTTTTGTATAAGATTTACAGCCTTTCTTTAGAATATTTTGAGCATCATTTACAAATGTCTGGATATCCAGTTCAGTTACACCTTCGGTAAGAAGTTGTTGAATATTTTTTTCGGGCACACGTATTGAAAAAGCATTTCTCCATTCGGAAAGAAAACCGAAAAC
>MAXM01000345.1:0-1993 GCA_001751015.1 Desulfobacterales bacterium C00003106 | reverse complement strand
TCAAATTCAGCTTGTTTTAATGGCCCAAGATTTTTGACTACGATTTTCATATTCAGGCTCCAGTCTATTTCAATACTTTCAAGCTATACCTAATTATGCCAACATGAAGCTACGAAAAACTTCCATCTGCAATCTTACAATCGATATTGTGGGATTAATGGAAATACTTTCATGAAATTCATTGATCATCACAGTCGAATTAGAATTAAGAGCTATGATTATATCCGGATTAGCATCAGAAATTGTCAAACTTTGTTTATTTATGTATCCATTTCAAATCTAAGGGTAATATTAAAAATATTAGACAGGATTAACAGGATCGACAGGATACGAGGCAACATTGAAATCCTGTAAATCCTGTCGATCCTGTCAAAATGCCATGCTTTTTGAAGTGGATACAAAAAAAGGGTTATTTTTGGTGCCAAAACCAATTGTGAGACAACCTCTTAACGATGAAAAAATTATCTTCGAAACTCAGGTAATATGTTAAAAAAAGGAGATGATGGGCATTTATTAAGGGAGGAGGTTTTATGGGGGTTTATATGGTGGGGGGAAAGGATATAGATTTAATGCCCATCTGTATAATAACTTATACGCACTAATACTATAAATAGTCACCTCATAATTATGATGATGATGGTGTGATTGGACGGATATACTATTCATCTATAGTTGAAAACCAATCAAATTTTACTAATTCTTTGCGAACTTTGCGCTCTTTGCGGTGGAATGGCTGGAGCCTCCTCATTTGCTTATATTTTCTCCTCAAGCCTCGATGTAACAACACCGATCAAAATACCATATATCAACCCGAATCCGATAAGTGCAAGAGATCGATGTCATCCGCAATCCCGATCAGCGTCCTGTTGTATACCATACTGATCAGCAATAGTGTATCAGCCGCAAATTCAGGGAACTTGGTGCCGATAAATCCATCCGATTCGTTGGAGGGTTTTTATGGGTTCTGGTGGCAAGCTCTATCGAGATAGAAATTTTTTTTTACGCGGATACATCAAGACAAACAATTTAAATGATATGCCATATACAATTAACATAAATTATAAAATAGGTTAAGTATATATGGCAAATATTATAGAAACACTTAATGATTCTAACTACTGGTGGAAGGAAGAAATCGTTCTTCAGTATTATGAAAGAGATATTTTCAGACAGATATTAAAATACATTTCCATGCCCCAGATCATTGCATTTACTGGCTTAAGACGAGTTGGTAAAACTACATTGATGTAAAAGAAAGCATCCTGGAAAAAGTGGTTTACAGGGATATACCACAATTATTCAAGATAAAAGATATTACTATACTTCAATCACTACTTGAAATTGTTATAGATCGACCCGGACAGCTAATAGAGATTACCGAACTGGCAAAGGATTTGAATCTTTCAAGACAGACACTTTCTAATTATTTGCTATATCTGGAACAGTCCTTTCTTCTTAGAAAATTATATAATTTTTCCAACAATAGAAGGAAAACAGAAAGAAAATTAAAAAAATATTACCCCACAGTCCTTCTTGATATTATTTTTAAAGATGACGATCTATCCAGGTCAAAGGTATTTGAATGGCTTATTGTTAATCAATTAAATGCTGACTTTTTCTGGAGGGACTCATATAAGAATGAAGTTGACATCATTATTGCAAAAGACAGGCCGGTTCCAGTTGAAATCAAATACGGCAAGATTGAAGTAAAAAGTTTACTTACATTTATGAAAAAGTTTGGTGTCAATAAAGGGTATATCATTTCATATGATAGAGAGGACAAATTATTAATAGATAATTTTATTGTAGAGGTTATACCGGCTTATAAATTTTTATTAGATACAAAAAATCCCCAACACGCGTGTAGAACGTCTTAGCAATTATTTGAATCGTGCATATAAACACAATAAACCATCTCTTCTTTTTGCTCTTTATATGAGTGAATATTTACATTCGGAAATCTCTAAACCCTACGCAATATATCAATCCTGGG